>JBJFHS010000266.1:0-9142 GCA_051893885.1 Eubacteriales bacterium | reverse complement strand
GTTTTCGGATATCCTGTGTAAATATGCGGCAAACGATGAAAAAATATGCGCCGTAACCGCTGCAATGACGGAGGGCTGCGGACTTGCCGGGTTCAGAGACCTGTATCCCGACCGATTTTTTGACGTAGGCATAGCGGAGGAGCACGCGGTAACAATGTCGGGCGGCCTTGCGCTTGGAGGAATGAAGCCCGTCGCGGTGATTTACTCCACATTTTCACAGAGAACGTTCGACCAGCTGTGGCACGATGTCGCTCTCCAGCACCTGCCGCTTGTATTGATGCTGTCCCACTGCGGAATAGTTCCGGGAGACGGCGTGACGCATCAGGGAATTTTTGACGTGTCTCTTTTCACCGTACTGCCGGATGTAAAAATTTATTCGCCGCATGACGAAGCATCACTTGAGTGCGCTTTCTCTACAGCGATAAAAGGACAAAATATTAACATTATCCGCTATCCGAAGGATACAGTGAAGCCTCTTTTGGGTAAGTGGCGTGACTGCGGTGATTTTATCGTCCGTGATTTCGGCGAAAAACCGCGCCTGAGTGTTTTGACTTATGGCAGAATGAATGCGGAGCTTGAAACGGTTCTCGGCGGGATGGACTGCGGCGACGGCGTACGGCTGATCTCACTTGTCAGAATTTTTCCGCTGCCGGATGAAATTTTAGGCTGCCTGACGCGGGATATATTATTTATTGAAGAAAACTATGTCTGCGGCGGAATAGCACAGCGTCTTTCGGCTGAATTGAACCTGCGCGGAATCGACAACCGAATGAAAATAAAGGCGCTGGAGACGACGGAAATACCGCACGGAAGCCTTGAAAAGCTGTTTGAGCTGAACGGATTCGACGCCGATAGCCTGAGAGAACTCGTACAGAAAACTTTAAATCAAATAAAATGAGACCCGTTCCAAAAAAAGTGAACAGGCCTCATTTTTTTATTAATTTTTATCACGCTTCGTCTGCGGAGAAGTTTTCCTCCTCCTCGTACAACTGCATCAGGCGGTCCTCAATTACAATTTTACGGTCGTAAAGCTCGGCAGCGCGGATGTAGTCGACTCCGGCTTCGTCACTTGAAAGGAAGTCGTCGACGTCAACAAGCTCCCGCTCGAGCTTTTGGATTTCCCGCTCAACCTCTTTCATGTGTTTCTCGAGCTTTCGCCTTTCTGCGTTTGACTTTTTCCGCTCGAGATATTCATCCTTCTGAGTCGGTTCTGACTGGGTATATTCGTCAAAATTGTTTTTATCCGCACTCTGAGATGATTTCAGATACGCCTTGTATTCGGTGTACTGGTCGTAGTTTCCTCTGTAGTCGAGCCCGCCTGAGCCGATATCGATAAATCGCGTTGCGAGCTGACGGGTGAAATAACGGTCGTGCGAGACGCAGATTATCGTTCCGTCGAAGCTTTTGAGCGCGTTTTCGAGAGCCTCGCGGGATTCAATGTCGAGGTGGTTCGTCGGCTCGTCGAGAATCAGCAGGTTCATTCGCGACAGAATCAGCTTTGCCAGCGTAAGTCTTGCGCGCTCTCCACCTGAGAGAACCTCGACCTTTTTCTCGATATCGTCACCGCGGAACAAAAACATTGCGAGGGTGGAGCGTATTTCCGTCTGAGTCAGGTTCGGGTAGGCGTCCCACAGCTCGTCGAGTATGGTGTTGTTGTCGTCGAGGTTCTGGTTTTCCTGATCGTAGTAACCCACCGTCACGTTGTAGCCGAACTCAATTTCACCCGACAACGGCTCGAGCTTGCCCAGAAGGATCTTTATCAGGGTGGATTTGCCGCAGCCGTTCGGGCCGGAGATGAACAGCCGGTCGTGCTTTTTTACGAGGAAAGAGAGGTCGCGGAACAGAATATTGCTGCCGAAGCCCATCGTTAACTTCTTTATTTCAACAACGTCGTTGCCGGATTCGCCCGAGGATTCAAGCGAAAAACGTATTGCTTTCGGCGCTTCCTTCGGCTTTTCGACCTTCTCCATGCGGGCGATAGCTTTTTCGCGCGATTCTGCGGCTATGATATTTCTCTCGCGGTTCCATCTCCTCTGCTGCTCGATGTACGCCTCAAGACGGGCGATTTCCTTTTGCTGCAGGTCGTATTTCTTCTGCATTTCGCGCCGGTAAGCCTCTTTTTCGACGACATACTGCGAATAACTGCATTTGTAGAGCTTGGCACGGCAGTTTTCGATGTCGAGGGTCTTGTTCGTCACGCGGTCGAGGAACAGTCGGTCGTGCGAGACGAGGATCACGGTCTTGTTCTTCGGATACGCCGCGAGATGTCCTTCAAGCCACTCCATTGTCTCGGTGTCGAGGTGGTTTGTCGGCTCGTCGAGGATCAGAATGTCGGGTTCGCGGGAGAGAAGGCGTGCCAGTGCGAGACGTGTGCGCTGACCTCCGCTGAGCTGTGAGACGGGGGAGTTGAAGCAGTCCTCGCCGAAGCCCAGACTTACAAGAATACTGCGGCAGCGCGATTTGTAGTGAAGTCCGCCGTCGCGAATATATCGGTTGTTTGTGGCGGTGTAGTCGCCTGATAGACTGCTCAGCAGCTCCGTGTTGTCGGCGGGTGTGGAGTCGAGCTGTTTCTGGAGCCGCTCGAGCTTCATTTCCGCCTCAACCAGCTCGGGAAAAACGGCGTACATCTGACCGAGCACTGTCTCGTCAACGGGGGAAGTGACGCCGTCGGAGGCCGCATCGCCTGTTGACGCACCGATCTTTATCACGTTGAAGGCGTCGTCCTGGTGGAGCATTCCGACTTTTTTGTCCTTTGCGATATAGATGCTGCCCTCGTCGGGTTCGTATTCACCGCACAGCATTTTTAAAAGTGTACTTTTGCCGCTTCCGTTAACGCCGACGATCGCGAGATGGTCTCCGTCTTCGATGGCGAATGAGATGTTCCCGAGAATTTCGAGCGTGCCGATGCGGTAAGCTAAATTGTTGGTGCTGATGGATATCATTTTTTTGTTACCTTAATATATATTGTCTTTTCTGTTATCAAAAATAAATGTTGCCTGACATAAGCGCGGCGCGGAATCTCCCGGGGTTGGGAAAAGTCGCGCCGTGATGGTAATTACGCTTGTTCAGTTGGTACCTGCGTAAGATGTTTATTGCTGATTGTTTCTGCCGGGGATGGTGTATGCGCGGGTTTCGCTTCCGGCGTCGTAGTTCTGAGAGTTATACTGCCCGTTTCGCGGCTGGTTATAGCTTTGACGGCTGTTCTGGTTGTACTGATTCTGACGGTACTGCTCCTGATTCCGGTTTTGGCTGCGGTTAGTGTTCCTCTGCTGATTGTTCTGATAATTGTAATTACCAGTGTTCTGCCGCCTCTGATTTGCGCTCATTCCGTTTGAGTTGTGGTTCTGGTACTGTGTCTGATTCTGCGGAGCTTTGAGCCTCGGCTGATTTGACGGAGGAAGCTGGCGGCGCTGACCCTGAGGCAGATTTCGCTGATTCGGATTTCTCCTCTGAGAGCCGTTTGCATTTGATGGACGTCCGTACAGGCGCTCGTCATAATACTCCTCCGGCATTTTCTGCGGCTGACCGCGTCGGAATATGTATTTCTGTAAAATAGCAGCCGCGTCGTCGTTGAACATTGCGTAGATAAAGAACGCAACAAACAGCACTATCGCGATGAGTATAATGTAGAGAATTGCCTTGAAGAAACCGACGATCACGCTGCCCGCCGTCGTGCCCTTTTCTTCGGATTTGTTCTCGTCCGTATTTTCTTCGGCAGAGGCGGCATTGATTCCGGCGGTGAGCTCGTTTTTGAGCTTTGTCACGCATTTGTTCACACCGCGGTCGATATTTCCGGAGGCAAAATCCTCCTCGAGGTATTCATCCCGGATGGTTTCGAGAGTTTCGTTGCTCAGAACCTTTTCAACCCCGACGCTTTGAACGAAATAATAGTTTTCGTCGTTCTTTGCGATGAGGAGAAGCACGCCCTCGCCAAGCTTCCACTCTTTGAAGACTCCGCGCGCGTATTCTGCGATGTCGGTGTCCCCTGTCGTGTCAACGGTACAGACGGCGATTGTGCATCCGGTGTCAATTTCAAGAGTTTTGTTTGCGGTCTGAATTGCGCGTATGGTGGACTCCGATAAAACCCCGGCTTCGTCTGCCACGTTGTTCTGTGGCTTCGGGTAGGATGCGGCGAAAACCGGAATCGAGAGCATTACTGCCGACAGAAAAATCAGCAGAAAGCGCGCCGCGAGAGATAATTTTGTGTTTTCGGACTTCATATAATCCTGCGAAATCAGGAGCGCATTCCGATGAGCTTGTTTTTGAGTTCGTTTTCGATACGTCCAAGCTCAGCTTCAGCCGCAATCCTCTTTTCGCGTCCCTCCTTCTGAATTTGCTGTACCTCGTCGAGTGTCTGGATAAGCTGTTCGTTGGTGTGTGTCAGAGTCTCGATGTCGACAATTCCTCTCTCGGCTTCTCTTGTGACATCAACCGTAGCCTGATGGAGTGCGGCGGCGTTCTTTTTGAGAAGCTCGTTTGTCATATCCGTGACCATTCTGCCCGCCTCCATTGCTTGACGGGAGTGCTCGATTCCGAGGGCGATGACCATCTGGCTTTTCCACAGCGGAATTGTGTTCATAATGACGGTCTGGATTTTTTCGGTCATCATTGTGTCGTTGTTCTGCACAAGGCGTATCTGGGGCGACATCTGGATCGAAACCATCCTCGTCAGCTCAAGGTCGTGGAGCTTTCTCTCAAATCTGACGCACTGCTCCTCGAAGTCATTTGCAGCCTGCGCGTCCTCGGGGAGGTTCGATTTTGCCGCCTTTTCCTTCAGTGCTACGAGAGTGGTCGCCCTTTCCTCTGCGAGCTTCTTTTTGCCGGCGACAATGTACATCGACAGCTCCTTGAAGTAGGAGAGGTTCATGTCGTACAGCTCGTCGAACATTGAGATATCCTTTAAGAGGGTTATCTGGTGCTGCTCGAGAATTGCAACGATGCTGTTGACGCTGTCCTCGCACTTTTCGTACTTGAGCTTGAGGTTCTCGATTTTTCTCTTTGTATTCTTGAACACTCCGAGAAATCCGCCTTTTTCCTCAGCGTCCTCGTTCATGGACTGGAGATTGGAGATAAGACCGGTTATCATGTCGCCGACTTCACCGAAGTCCTTGTTTTTTACGCTTCCGAGCGCAGTGTCGCTGAAATCGGAGATCTTTTTCTGTGCGGCGGAACCGTAACCGAGTATTACAGACGAATTTGTGATATCTATCTGCTTTGAGAATTCTTCAATCGCGCGCCTTTCGGATTCCGTGAACTGTGATTCATCGAGTATCGGTTTTGCTTCCGCCGGCTTAGCTTCTGCAGGCTTGGCCTCTGCCGTTGCGGCTGCCGTTGCGGCTGCGGTTGAAAATGAGCCGATAGCGGACGGGTCGGGTGCTTTGGGAGCATTCTGTGCGGCTGCGGCGGAAGAAAAAGCGGCGTTCGGGTCGAGTGTCAGTTTGATTTCGTTATCCATAATCTATAGCTCCTTTTATATGTCGGTTTTATTTTATAATGCAGTTTGTCGCGGAGTGGGTCATGCGATGACGTAAGTCATGCGTTATCGCCGGTGTTTTCAGCCGTTTTTTCGTTCGGTTTATCCTTGGCGCATCCGGTGAGTGAGAAAAGTCTCGCTTCGGCGGTCAGCGAAATGGCAAAGTACAGTGCGCAGCGGTATAAATCGGGATTCGGGTCATCGGCAATCGGACAGATCAGGCGGAGCAGTATCATTCCCGCGCTGATTCCGAGTGTAACTGACGCTGACACCCCAGAGGCGAACACAGAGAACGAATACGACGCGCGTTTTTCTTCGGCAGGGAATGAGAGTCTTGCCTCGGACAAAAGAAACAGCAGAATCGACGAATCCATAATCGTGATGTAATTTCTGACAGGGCTGTTGAGCGGAATGGAAAAATCAAAGTAGCAGGAGAACAGCGACAGGTTGAGTGAAACAGCCGCCAGAACCGTGAGTGCCGCTCGGATTTTTGACACCTTTGTCTTTTCAAACAGGGAGAGAATATACGATACGGCTATGAACGGGGTCAGAATCAGCTCGAACAGCTCAAATTTCAGCTTTGCGGGCAGGGAGGAGAATGATGCGCCGCCGGAGAGCACCGTGAGACGCATATCTCCGAGTCCGATCACAAAAATAACCAGCGCCAGAATCGCACTCAGGCACGCTCCGAAATAATAAACCGCTCCGTTTTCGGGAATTGAAGCGTACACATATTTCTTCGACGAATAAGACGATATGACGGCGGCAAGAGCGGAGAGTGCGGTGACCGATGCACAGATGTAAAACGGGACGGAGCCGAAAGCAAAATGCCCGATATCGGCGTCAAAGTCGTTTTTCATCGCAAAAAAATATGTGACGGCGGTGAGGGCGGCGAAAACAATATATATTATCGGAAGCCGCTTACACTTTGCCGGTGTTAAAAAATTCATTATTATGTGCCTTTCCCGAACTTTAAATAAAATCGTACATTATATAATACCACAAATCCGCACGGATGACAAGGGGAATATGCGATTTTTAATCAATAATGTATAAATCCAGATTTTTCTTTCCCCGCCGGAATTCAGTGTGATGCGGGAGAAAATCATATCCGTTTTTTGCCTTTTGTCGTTTTTTAACAAATCAGACTCCTCTTTTGTGCATAATTTCTCCGAAAATTGCGCTTTGTGCGTGAAAAAAAGTCTTGATTTCATCCCGGATATGTGGTAAAATAATACCACTTGATGTGCGATGAAGCGAAAGGTTGCCGCAGCCGTCGTTACTGCTTGACGCGCGGGGAATTTTCGCAGAGTATGTCCGAGTAAATCGGGCGAAAACGAACACATTCAAGGGGATAACGATACCGCAGTATTTTCCCGAGCCGGATGACACGTTCCCTGTGTGCGTCTTTCCGTGTTCGGATTAATTCAGTGCGGTGCGGACACACCCGGCAGCGTGTTCGTCGCCTCAAATCATTCAATCAATGCTTTTCAGGAGGCTAATATGGCAGTACAGGAAAAAATCAGAGTAAAGCTTAGAAGCTATGAACACACTCTCGTGGATCAGGCTGCGGCTAAGGTCGTTGATGTCGCAAAGCGCAACGGTGCAGAGGTATCCGGCCCCATTCCGCTTCCCACAGAGAAAGAGGTTGTAACAATCCTCCGTGCGGTTCACAAGTACAAGGACAGCAGAGAGCAGTTTGAACAGAGAACTCACAAGAGACTCATCGAGATCAAAAAGCCCTCACAGAAGGTTGTTGAAGCCCTCATGTCCGTTGAGCTTCCCGCGGGAGTAGACATCGACATCAAACTTTAAGTTATAAAAAACTTGAAGCGTCGAGTCTGACATCCCAAACAAACAAAGCCAAACCTTGACCGTACAGAGCGAAAGCGGTGAGTGTCTCTCCGGCACAATTCCGCAGCTTGATGGCGGCGCAGGTCATGTTGACGCCCCCGGCTGGCTACCGATTCAACTGAAGCGTCAACCAATAACCTTATATCAGGAGGAACAGATGAAAAAAGGAATCATCGGAAAGAAGCTGGGAATGACACAGATCTTCATGGAAGACGGCAGTGTTGTTCCGGTAACTGTGATCGAAGCAGGTCCCTGCCCCGTAACACAGAAGAAAACAGCTGAGACTGACGGTTATGAAGCCGTACAGCTCGCATTTGAAGACATCCGCGAAAAGCTCGTAAGCAAGCCCGCGGCAGGTCACTTCAAGAAGGCAGGCGTTTCTGCGAAGCGTCACCTCAAAGAATTCCGTCTCGAAAACACAGCCGAAATGAACGTTGGCGATGTAGTAGCCGCCGATACCTTCGCGTCAGGCGATAAGGTCGACATTACCGGTATTACAAAGGGTCACGGATATTCCGGTACAGTAAAGAGATGGAACACTCATATTCTCAGAATGACTCACGGTACAGGTCCTATCCACCGTCAGGCAGGTTCAATGGGTGCAAACTCCACACCGTCGAGAATATATAAGAACAAGAAAATGCCTGGTCAGTACGGTAACGAACAGGTAACAGTACTGAACCTCGAAGTTGTCAAGGTAGATACAGAGAAGAACCTCATCGCGGTCAAGGGTGCTGTACCCGGTGCGAAGGGCGGAATCGTATTTATCCGCGACAGCGTCAAAGCGTAAACCGGAAGGAGGATAAAGAAATGCCCGAAATTAAAGTAGTAAATATGGCAGGCGAAAGCGTCGGCACAATGAATCTTGCTGACAGCGTTTTCGCAGCTGATGTAAACGGCGCCGTCCTCCATGCGGCAGTAGTAAATTACCTCGGAAACCAGAGACAGGGTACTCAGTCAACTCTGACAAGAACCGAAGTCTCCGGCGGCGGCAGAAAGCCCTGGAAACAGAAGGGCACAGGCCGCGCAAGACAGGGCTCCACAAGAGCTCCTCAGTGGACTCACGGCGGCGTAGCTCTCGGTCCGAAGCCCCGTCTTTACAAGACAAAGCTCAACAAAAAGGTCCGCCGCATAGCTATGGTCTCCGCTCTTTCCTCAAAGGTTGCGGACGGAGATATGATAGTCCTCGATAAAATCGAAACCTCTGAATTCAAGACAAAGATCATGGTCAAGATGCTCGCTGCTGTCGGCGCTAAGAAAAAGTCTCTCGTAGTCCTCGACGAAAACGATCTCAAGGTACGCGAAAGCCTTTCCAATATCCCCGGCGTAAAGGTCGCTCTCTACAACACGATCAATGTTTACGACATCCTCAACTGCGATTCCTTCATCGTAGCCAAGGGCGCCGCAGAAAAAATCCAGGAGGTATATGCATAATGAAGTTCGTTCAGGATATCATCATCAGACCTCTTATCACAGAAAAGTCAATGGACATGATCTCCGACAAAAAGTACTCCTTTGAAGTAGCAAAGGATGCTACAAAGCCCGAGATCGCTCACGCCGTTGAAACAATGTTTGAAGGTACAAAGGTTGCTGCCGTAAATACCGTCAACATGAAGTCCAAGAAGAAGAGACTTCGCTACGCTGAAGGCAAAACTGCTTCCTGGAAAAAAGCAATCGTTACACTTACAGAGGACTCCAAGACAATCGAGTTCTTTGAAGGTATGAACTAATCGAGGAGGAATAAGATAATGCCTACAATCAAATATAAGCCGACTACCCCGGCAAGAAGACATATGTCCGTTCCTTCTTTCGAGG
>JBJFHS010000265.1:0-9179 GCA_051893885.1 Eubacteriales bacterium | reverse complement strand
GAAGTGATACCGCTGCCATACACACTGAACGTTAAATAGAACACCCCGATTGAAGTTCTTTGCTAAGCTTTCTTTCAAGAAAGCGTCCGCGTCCCCCCGTTCCCCTACCCATCGAACTCGCACTTTTTTACGATTTCCTCAGCACATTCGACGGACAGCGAATACAGATTCCCCGAATAATTGCCGCCGAGCCGCAGCATTTCCTCATCGTATGGCAGGGGCGCACCTCCGTTCAGACAGATGAGACGGCGGTTCAGCTCCATCCGTTCCCGGGAGGATTCAAGCGCACGCCGCGTCGCCTCACGCTCAATATTGTCAAGATTATCGTAAATCCCCTCAATCGTGACGAATCGGTTCAATAGCTCGGCGGCTCTCTTTGGCCCGACCCCGGGAACGCCGACAATGTTGTCCGATTTGTCTCCGACGAGGCACTTGAAATCCGCGAACTGCTCCGGTCTGATGCCGAACTTTGCTTCAACCGTGGGCGGAGTCACAAGAGTGCTGTCGTAGCTGTGGTAGTTGAGGACGGAAACGCTCTCCGAAATCAGCTGCCAGTAATCCTTGTCGGTGGACATTATTATTACGTTCATTTTTTCGGCGAGTGCGCGCGCGTAGGAGGAGATCACGTCGTCAGCCTCGCAGCCGTGTATTTCGCGGTACGGCACACCCATTTTCCCGAGCATGGCGTAAATCGCGGGGAGCTGAGTAAACGGGCAGTCGTTCGGTTCGGCGTCGGAAAAGTCGGGTCGGTTAGCTTTGTAAGCCTCGTCAAGCTGCCTCCTGTCCCCGCATTCCGGCGAATCGAACGCGACAAACATATGCGTCGGTCTGAGCATTCCGATGACACGTGAGACAGCTGTGCCGAAGCCGTAAACCGCGTTGAATTTGACCCCGCAGGTTGTGTAAAATTCGTCCGGCATTCCGTAAAACATACGAAAAAGCAGGTTGTGCCCGTCGACGAGCAGTATTTTTTCCTTCATTCCGACCTCGATGATATGTAAATATAGTTTTATTTTAACATAACCCGACTTTTTTTGCAACATTCTTTCCGACGAAATAAAAATTTGAAATAAAAATTTTTGCCGGGAAGTATTTACTTTTCGCACAGTGTGTGATATAATGAACAATACAAATCCGCCTTTAGCTCAGCCCGGATAGAGTACCGGATTCCGATTCCGATGGTCGAGGGTTCAAATCCCTCAGGGCGGGTTATATCAACACGATGATTTTGTTATGAAACCATCGTGCTTTTTCTTTTTTCAAAAATGAACGAGGAAAAATTCCGGAAAAATCCATATACTTCCGAGCGCAGCCGAATTAATAGAATAAAACCCTCCACTATAACACCATACTTTTATCTTGTGGTATTATGAATCTGATAACGGAGGTGATTGACAAATGAATACATATCGAACCGCAGCGGTCGCAGATATAATCGGAGTACATCCAAATACCGTCAGACTGTACGAAAAACTGGGATTAATCCCAAAACCGGAACGAATGCCAAACGGATACAGGGTATTTACGGATTTTCACATCGAACAATTCAGACTCGCCCGACTTGCTCTTCAGGTTGAAGTCTTGCAGAATGGTTTGAGGAAGAAAATCATACGGATGATAAAAGCATCGGCTGCCGGTGATTTCAATTCCGCTATTTCACTTACGAAAGAATATCTTCAGCAGATAAAAAAAGAACGCTCCAATGCCGGAGATGCGATAATGATTGTAAATCAGATACTTTCCGGAGGCGTACCTGACAGCAATCATTTTTTTAAGAGAAAAGAAGTATCCGAATACTTAGGTGTCTCAATGGATTCTTTGAGAAATTGGGAAATGAACGGCCTGCTGACTGTCAAAAGAAAACAGAACGGATATCGTGTCTATACAGATGAAGATATACAGCGCCTTGTCATTATCCGTTCGTTGAGATGTGCGAACTATTCTCTGGAGGCAATTTTGCATATGCTCAGACAGCTGTCCGAAAATCCTGATATAGATATCGAGACAGTCTTAAATTCCCCGAAACAGGACTCGGATATTATATCCGTCTGTGACAGGCTTATCGTCTCTTTATCCGAAGCAGAGAAAAACGCATACAAAATATTGTCCATGCTTGAAGAAATGAAAGTCAGATTTTTTTAACCCTACATTTTGCCACCAGAGTTTCCGTTGGCGGTATACTTTTGTGGTAACAATGAAAGGAGAAAAAAATCATGGATGAAAAACAAATAACCCGAAAAAGGCAGGCCATTCTGTTTTTGATCAGTCAGTGCATTACACTATTCGGCTCAACCCTCGTCCAGATGGCAATTGTATGGTATGTGACAATTCAGACTTCATCGGGTGTGTGGGTAGCCGCATTTACCGTATGTTCTTATCTGCCGCAGTTTTTGATTTCTTTTGCTGCAGGCGTATGGGCGGATCGTCACAGCCGAAAAAAGCTCATTATCGGAGCCGATTTCCTGATTGCGCTTGTTACATTTCTGATGTTATTGGTAATTCCGCATATCACGGATGAAACAGTCGTCCTTTATGGTCTGCTTGCTATGTCAGTGATACGTTCTCTTGGGACGGGCATTCAGACACCGGCAGTCAATGCATCTATTCCACAGCTTGTGCCGGAAGACCAGATTATGCGCTTTAACGGCATAAACGCTGTAATGCAGTCTGTTATTCAATTTGCGGCTCCTGCGGCGGCTGGTGCATTGCTGACCATAAACACGCTGAGTTCTACACTATTAATTGATGTTGTGACTGCAATTGTGGGTATCGGATTGCTCTCGGCAGTGATGATTCCAAAGCAGAAAATCCAAAGCACAGAAACTTCCGTACTTAAAGATATGAAAACAGGTATCAGATACACTCTTTCGGATAAGCTGATTAGTAAAGTGCTGACAGTCTACGGCCTTTTCATTTTTCTGTGTGTGCCGGCAGGGTTTCTTTCTCAGTTATTTGTAAGCCGCGTTTACGGAGAAACCTATTGGTATCTGACGGCAGCAGAACTGGCTGGATTCATCGGGATGATCTCCGGCGGGCTGCTTATGAGTACATGGGGAGGATTCAAGAGCCGTGTGACAACCATATGCGCAGGTCTGATTGCTTTTGGGTCGTTGGCAATCGGCATGGGGCTGTCAAAACAATTCGCCGTATACCTTATACTGATGGTCATTTATGGTGTAGCCATCACCATGGTCCAGACAGCGACGACGACATTGATTCAGGAAAAGGCTGAAAAGTCTATGCAGGGAAGGGTATTCGGACTTCTTGGCGCAATGTACTCCGGTTTTTTGCCTGTCGGAATGGCAGTATTCGGACCGATGGCAGATGTAATTCCGCTGAAATGGATTATGGTCGGTTCCGGCACCGCGCTGATTGTACTATCGATATTCATTTGTACGAACAAAGAAATGCGCGTGAATTAGTGGCCGTCTGCTTTTGCAAAATCGGTATGTCAATCGGGCTTCATCGCAAAACCTGACCCATTACAGCACAGACAGTTTATTCCTCTGCCTGTGTTTTTTGTTTTATTGAAAAATTTCAGATATTTTACATCCGCATCGGCGCAATTTTGTAAAAATATTTGAAATAATGCGCTTTTTATGATATAATATAATTAAAGATAACTGCGCTTTGTTAAAATATCCGCAAATCAATACAAATTTATCATACGGAGAAAAGAAAAATGCTTACTGATATCGAAATTGCCCAGAAATCAACGCTTGAGCCAATCACCGAAATCGCTTCGCGCCTTGATATACTTCCCGATGAGCTGGAGCTGTACGGCAAATATAAAGCTAAAATCACGGACGACTGCCGCAAGAGACTTGAAGACAAGCCCGACGGAAAGCTCATCCTCGTCACCGCAATCAACCCCACACCTGCCGGAGAAGGCAAAACCACTACAAGTGTAGGACTCTGCATGGCGCTGTCAAAGCACGGCAAAAAGGCGATCATCGCACTTCGTGAACCCTCGCTCGGACCCGTTTTCGGAATCAAGGGCGGTGCTGCCGGCGGAGGATACTCTCAGGTTCTCCCGATGGAGGACATTAACCTCCACTTCACAGGGGACTTCCACGCCATAACCGCCGCGAACAACCTCCTATGCGCCATGATCGACAACCACATCCAGCAGGGCAACGAGCTCGACATCGACACGCGAAGAATCCTTTTCGGCCGCGTCACCGACACAAACGACCGCGCGCTCAGAAACGTAGTCGTCGGAATGGGCGGCAAAATGGACGGAGTTCCGAGAGAGGACCACTTCATGATCACCGTCGCATCGGAGGTAATGGCAATCCTGTGCCTCGCGGAGGATATCGCGGACCTTAAGGAGCGGCTCGGCAATATACTTGTGGCATACACGAGAAGCGGAGAACCCGTTTACGCGCGGGATGTCAAGGCTGCCGGAGCTATGGCTGCACTTCTCAAGGACGCCATCAAACCGAACCTCGTACAGACCTGCGAAAATACACCCGCTTTGATTCACGGCGGCCCCTTCGCCAACATCGCACACGGCTGCAACTCCGTCAGAGCTACAAAATTGGCGTTGAAGCTGGCTGATTACACCGTAACAGAGGCGGGATTCGGAGCTGACCTCGGCGCGGAAAAATTCTTCGATATCAAATGCCGGTTCGCCGGACTCAAGCCCTCCGCTGTAGTTCTCGTGGCAACAGTGCGCGCGCTCAAATACAACGGCGGAATCCCCAAAACCGAGCTCAAAGAGGAAAACGTCGACGCTCTTGTAAAAGGAAGCGTGAACCTTGAAAAGCACATCGAAAACCTGCACCTCTACGGCGTTCCCGTAATCGTCGCGATAAACCGCTTTGAATCCGACACCGACGCAGAGCTTGACGCACTCCGCAGAATCTGCGAAAAGAACGGCGCTGACTTTGCCCTTTCCGAGGTGTTCGCTAAGGGAAGCGCGGGCGGAATTGACCTCGCCGAAAAGGTTGTCGCAGCCTGCGAAAAGGAGTCCGAGTTCAGACTGCTCTATCCCGACGAACTCCCGCTGTGCGAAAAAATCGAGACAATCGCGAAGAAAATCTACGGCGCGGACGGCGTAACCTACGAGACATCGGCTAAAAAAGCAATCGCGGAGATAGAAAAGCTCGGCGAAAAATACAAAAACTTCCCCGTGTGCATGGCGAAAACGCAGTATTCCTTCTCGGATGACCAGACAAAGCTCGGACGCCCCGAGAACTTTACAATCACGGTTCGCGACGTAAGACTTTCGGCGGGCGCAGGCTTCATCGTCGTGCTGACCGGAAATATCCTCACCATGCCCGGACTTCCGAAAGCCCCCGCCGCAAATATTATCGATATCGACGAAAGCGGCAGAATCACCGGATTGTTCTGATATCGTATAGCAGGAGCATTATGACCGAATTTATTTCAAGTTCTCCTTCAGAAACCGAAAATATCGGAAAAAAACTCGCGCACGCAATTGAGCAGGACGGAAAAAAGTTTTTCATCGCGATGTACGGCGACCTCGGAGCGGGAAAAACAGTCTTTGTGCGCGGACTTTCCTCCGTCCTCTCGCCTTCGAGCCGTGTGAAAAGCCCAACTTTTACAATCGTCAACGAATATCGCAGGGGAAAAACACCTCTGTTCCACTTTGACCTTTATCGAATCAAGGACGAGAGCGAGCTCGACGGCTTCGGATTTGACGAATACCTTGACGGCGGAAACTGCATAGCGGAGTGGAGCGAAAATCTCCATGAAAATCTGCCGGAGGGTGCGATAAAGGTGAAAATCGAAAAGCTCGACGAAAACCGGCGCCGGATTGCGGTGGAAGCTGAGACAAATATTGAAAAATACCTTGCGGAAGGAGCGGGCGCATGAAAATTTTAGCAGTTGACACCTCGTCAAAAACCGCGTACGTATCTCTTGCGGAGGTCGGGCAGAGCGAAAACAAAATCACGGCAAAACCCATCGCGCAGTATTCCTATGAAGCGTCAAGCCACACCACCGCGCTCATAAAGATGATAGATTCAATTATGAACCTCAGCGGAATTGGCTTTGACGACATTGATCTGTATGCCGCGAGCGTCGGTCCGGGCTCGTTCACAGGAGTCAGAATCGGAGTCAGCGCGATAAAAGGCTTCGCTTTCGCCGATTCAAAGCCCTGCGTCGGAGTTTCGTCGATAGGCGCACTTGCACGGGGCCTGTCTCTCTGCCGCGGAATAATCACACCGCTGATTGACGCCAGACGCGGAACCTATTACACCGGCGCATTTCTCGGCGAAAACGGCAGCATAACACGTCTGACTGAGGACGGACAGCTTGAAACCGAAGAATATCTCGATCAGGTACAAAGACTGACGGCACAGTATCCCTCCGCACGGCTGATTATGGTGGGTGACGGAGCCGAAAAAATGGCAAAATCCGTACTTGAGAGAGGCATAAATGCGGATGTTGCCTGTGTAAATGCGGCATACGGTGCGGCGGTTGAGGCATATGAAAAATTCATCCGCGGTGATGCCGGGACATTTACCGACAAAAACCTGCTTCCGGTATATCTCAAAAAATCGCAGGCCGAGCGCGAGAGGGAAGAAAGGCTTGCCGCAGAGCATCAATGATATTATAATTAAATTGTAAATTTCAGAGGAAATATAAATGAAAAAAATCGTTATAGCATCCGACCACGCCGGATTTGACTTGAAAAACACATTGATCGGGCTTCTCAAAAACGACGGATATGAAATCGAGGACTGCGGAACATACTCAAAAGACAGCTGCGACTACCCGGTTTTCGCCGAAAAAGCCTGCCGCTATATGCTTGACGGAGGAGCTGAGAGCTGCATCCTCGTGTGCGGAACCGGAATCGGAATGAGCCTCGCCGCGAACAAAATAAAGGGAATCCGCGCCGCCTGCTGCTCCGACACATACAGCGCAAAATACACCCGACTCCACAACGACGCCAACGTCCTCTGCATGGGTGCGCGCGTTGTAGGCGAAGGTCTGGCATACGAGCTGGCAAAAATCTTCCTCGAAACCGAATTTGAAGGCGGAAAGCACCAGCGCCGTGTAGACCTGATATCCGCGCTCGAAAAATAAGCGATACCTTAATATTGCGATTTATTTATCACTTACCTTAATTAAGAGAATTATATTTATTTTGAAAGGAGAGAAACATAATGAAGAACTACATCGTAACAATAGCGCGTCAATATGGAAGCGGAGGCCGTGAATGCGGAAAAAAGCTGTCCGAGCTCACCGGGTATAAGTTTTACGACAAGGATCTGATTACTCTTGCGGCACAGAAAAGCGGCTTGTCGACCGATACGCTCCAGACTGTAGATGAGAAGGCGGCAAGCAGTCTGCTCTACACTCTGGCGCTCGGCTCGTCAATCTACAACCACGGGGTCGACAGCGTGAACCTGCCGATCAACGACAAGCTCTTTGTGGTCCAGTCGGAGATAATAAAGGAACTTGCGAACTCAGGTGAAGGGGCGATTATTGTGGGAAGATGCGCCGATTATGTGCTCTCCGGCAGAGATAATCTTGTCAGAGTGTACATCACGGCAGAATTTGACAGCCGCGTTCAGACCGTAATGCAGCGCCACAACCTCACTCAGTCACAGGCGAAGGACCTAATCGTCAAGACCGACAAAAGGCGCGCCAACTATTACAGCTACTACACCGGCGACAAATGGGGCAAAGCCGACAAATACGACCTTGTCATCTCGACCGACAAAATCGGAATCGACGGCGCGGCGCAGATGATATCGGAGTATATCAAAATGAGAGGCTGACGGGATGGATAAAAATCTTGTCGGCAAATGGCGTCAGATATGCGGTGACGACAACGGGGCGATAGTCAATATTTTCGATGAATCCGAAATCAGAATAAAGCTGACGTTTGAGGCAACGGGGTACTTTAATTTTGACCCGAACTGCGCATACGAAAAGGACGGCTGCCTGTGCTGGGAGATAAACGACGAGTATTACCGCATGGTGTACCACGTCAGGTTTGAAGACGGCACAATGAAG
Source organism: Eubacteriales bacterium (assembly GCA_051893885.1). Classification (GTDB taxonomy): domain Bacteria; phylum Bacillota; class Clostridia; order Oscillospirales; family CAG-272; genus UMGS1696. The sequence continues at coordinate 1,187 of JBJFHS010000265.1, read as the reverse complement.
GGGTACTACACTCAGTTCGGCAAGGAAATTCAGATTGAGTATAAGCGCCTGTCGGACATACCCGAAGACGGAGAATACATTTATGCACCGGAAAGAATCGTGATTCCCGGAACCGACATGACCCGCATAGACGCGCTGAGAAAATATCCGGACTATTCAAGTGAGCTGCCCGAGAAGCCGTTTTCGGTGGAATATGTGCTCCGCGAGCCGATTCCCGATATAGTCCTGAAATACGGTTTCTCTGAATATGTGGAAAATATTGACGAAAACGACGACGCACTTGCCTTTGCCATACTCGACTTTGTCTGCGACCACTTCAGACACAACGGACATAACGGCACGGGAGGCAAGGGAGTTGAGCAGATAATAGGTTTCTGTGAAAAAAACAACAGCGCAACAAACTGCCGCGGACTTGCCATAATGCTCGCCTCACTGCTGCGTATGAAGGGGATCAAAGCCTCGCACGTCACCTGCAGACCATACGAGGAGCCGTTCAACGACTGCCACGTTGTAGTAGACTGCATCCTACCGTCAGGAGCGCGGGTTATGATTGACCCCACATACCGCCTGTACCTCAGGGACAAAAACGGACATTACGTATCGCTGAGACACCTGAGAGAAATGCTGATATCCGGCGAGGAGTGCACCGCGAACGATAAGGCATCTTACAACGGCGGCGGCTTCGATATCTCCGGATATCAGCGTATATACATGACGAAAAATACGTTCCGATTCTCAAGATGCGGAATCAACCGCGACGGCTTCGATGAAAAAGACTCACGCAGCGCCGAACTTGTCCCGCTCGGATACCCCACGGAGAAGTTTGACGAGGATACCAAGAGGAACAGATTTATAACCAACGCCGACCTTTTCTGGCAGTGATACATCTCAGGTCATGAGTTTAATGTGAAAAGGACGCCGAGATTCTTTGTAAAAAAGTTTAGCAGAGATATCAAACTGAGCTTTATTACAAAAAATCCGTGTCCTTTTTCTGTCGGCTCGCGTTGTTTACCCTTATTTTTTCACTCGGAATACTTGACATTCCATTAATATGTAATGATATAATGGTGTCAGCATACAGCAAACAGGAGAGGAAAACTATATGAAAAGAATCCGGGAAGCTGCGAAACTGTGTAATACCTCGCCAAAGACTCTGCGTTTTTACGACAAAGCAGGTTTGTTCAAAG
>JBJFHS010000264.1:0-2357 GCA_051893885.1 Eubacteriales bacterium | reverse complement strand
AGCTCCGTTCCGACACATATAATTTCGCAGATCATATTTTGCTCCGTTTTATATAAAATTAATCGCAAATGAAAGGAAGAGCCGGGCGCATTCACCTGACTCTCCTTATTTTTTATAAAATTACCAGACGATCTTTTCGCCGCCGTTTTCAGCTGAGGTGAAGGCGTCCATTATTATTCTGAGCACGCATCTCATCTGATCGTGAGTTACCATCTGCTCTTCAATTCCGTCGATAGCCTTGACGAAGTTGCGGTAGTAGTCGTGAACGTCGGAAACGGGCTTCTCAATGTCGTACTCGTCAACAGTGATGCTGTCGCGCGGAGCCATGGTCTTTGTGAGGCCGCTCGCATTCTGTACGGGAAGGACATCCGCCTCGTTCCAAGCCTTGCACTTTACGACGTGTGCGGGAACTCTCCAGTCGGTGATTATTGCGCTGCCGCCCTTTGCTCTCATGTAGAAGCGGGGCATTGCGATAAAGTTGTAGGTTCCGACCTCGAGGTAAGCCTTCTGACCGTTTTTGAATTCAAGCCAGAGCTGGAAGCCGTCGTCAACCTCATCGTTGGTGATGTGGTCGAAGGTGCAGCGGACGGAGGCGACGTCATATCCGAGAATCATGCACGCCTGGTCGATGATGTGTACGCCCCAGTCGTAAAGCATACCGCCGCCGTATTTTTTGATTCCTCTCCAGTCAGAGGGGATACCGCGGCTTCCGTGAATTCTCGACTCGATATTGATCACCTCTCCGATTTCGCCGCTGTCGTGGATTTTCTTCATTGCAAGAGCGTCAACGTCGAAGCGTCTGTTCTGATGCACGGAGAAGATTTTTCCGTTTTTGTTTGCGGCGGCAATCATTCTCTCAAGGCTTTCGAGTGAGAGAGTTACCGGCTTTTCGGAAATAACGTTTTTGCCGTGGTTGAGTGCGTCAATCGCTATCTCCTCGTGAACGTCGTTCGGAGTAGCGATAGTCACCATGTCGATTGTGGGGTCGGAGAGAAGCTCCTCGCGGCTTGAATAAACCTTTACACCTGCAGCTCTCGCCTTCTCCTGTTTTGCTTCATCGATGTCGTAAATGCCGGCAAGGTTGCAAACGTCGCTTGTCAGCAGGTTCTTGACGTGAAATCCGGCGCCCATTCCGCCATATCCGATTACGGCAGCGTTCTTTTTCATAATTAAACTCCATTTCTCCGCGTCTCTGCGGTCATGACACGGTTAAATAAATTTTCTGAATTATTTCAATGTTTCCGTCGCAAAAACGAATCTGACGGCGGAAAACAAATTTTGTCTTTTCAGCTCGGGTAAATAAATTATTATGCGGCAATACCCTCTGTTTATATTATATAAAAAAATACGGATATGTCAAGGGGTATTGAGATAAACAAGTGGACAGATAGCTAAAAAAATATAGACAAAATTTTGTGTCACGTACAATCAAAGCCGGCCATGAGGCAGAATTCAGTGCAGAAAAACATCAATTGGGAGAACGTGCGGAGAGAAAAATCGCGCAAAAACACTGTTTCGGGCAAATAATGTTGATTTTCAGCATTTTCAAATGTATAATATAATCATACAATATCAGGAGGAAAACAAAATGAGTACCAAAAAGCCGAATTTAGTCTATATGTTTGCCGACCAGCTCAGGCTGTGCAGCATGGGATACCGCGGAGACGGACGTGCGATCACGCCCAACATTGACGCCCTCTCCACGGACAGCTGCAATCTCACAAACGCCGTGTCTGGTCATCCGGTTTGCGCGCCGTACAGAGCCTCTCTGTTCACCGGAAAATACACGACGAGCACGGGGATGGTAATAAACGAAATCCGTCTGAACCCGAACCACCGCTGCTTCGCACACATTCTCGACGACAACGGCTACAACACCGCATACATCGGAAAATGGCATATGTACGCAAATCAGCTCGGACACCACTCCGACCCGAAAAACTCATACATACCTGAGGGTGAGGACAGGCTGGGCTTCAACGGTCTGTTCGCGGCATACAATTTCCACCACGAAAACTACGGCGAAACCTCGTACTACCACCTCAATTCGCCCGAAAAGATACATTACGACGGCTTCGAGCCCGACTGTCAGACGGACATGGCGATTGCGGAAATGAAGCGTCTCGCCGCAGAGGACAAACCGTTCGCGCTGTTTTTGTCCATCGGAATTCCGCACGACCCGTGGGATGAATGGAACTGCGACCCGAAGGCGTACAGAATGTTTGAGAGGACCGAATTCACGCTTCCCGAGAACTATCTGCCCGAAAACGACCCGCACGCCGACGACTGGGCTAAGCTGTCTCCCAAGGAAAGAGAAGCGCTTCCCTACTGGATGAAGGGATACTACTCCATGGCGG
>JBJFHS010000263.1:0-2359 GCA_051893885.1 Eubacteriales bacterium | reverse complement strand
AGCTGTCACGCCGGAGGGACAATAGGCTGCCGCGAAAGGAATACCAAGGGTTTACTCCACTTGATAAAATGAAGAATAACTCAGGTATTCTTTTCCGCGGTTAGCCTATTCCGTCCGAACAATTTAGTCTTTTTGAGCGTGTTCGCGAGGGAATTCTACAAAGTGAAGTTTCAGCTAAACGCGCCAAACCCAAACTAAAAGTACCGTCGCGCGAATTCTCAACTACTTAATAATAACAAAACCGCGGCGCGGGTGATTCATAAGAGGATTCGCGCCGAAATCCTCTTATGCCGCTGTCGGTCGGCACCGACACAAAATCAATTTAAAACTCGTCAGAGTTTTATCCCTTAATCCTCACTCTCGCCTTAGCCCGCCTGAGCTGCTTCCGGGCACGGTCGTCATTTATCGCCGAAGGATCAGCACAGCGCAGCGATATAACCCGCATCAGCTCCGTGTCCGCCGGAAGCGACGCCAACAAAGCCGTGAACTTCCACCAGTGCATCGAAACCTCAGCCAGATCAATGCCGTACGCAGAGTAAAACGCAGCGTAAATCAGCTCAGCATCGGCGGAAAAATCAAAATACCTCTCCCCCGATTCCAAATGACGCACTTCCACGCGAGAATCTCCACCCGCATTCTTCCCCTTCCCACGCAGTGCAAAAAACGTTATCCCGCGGAAGAATTCGGCATACCCCTCCTCGCCAAGACCACCCCACTCACCCGACAGCGCAGGACATACCGCCTTCATCAAAAGCTCCACCGTCAAAGCGGGATTTAACTCCGCCTCTAAAATCTGTACCGCCACAATCCACCGCCTGAAATCCGTCCTGAGCGGGTATTCCTTCCCCAGAACCGAGATTTTTTCGGGCAGCGGGTCGCATATCAGGGGAATCGGACGCATTTCTCCGCTCATATCGCCGAAAGCCTCTCAAAAAGCTGCGCCTTTATTTCCTCTCCCGACCGGTTCATCGCCGCCATCTCATCGCTCAGGTATCCCAAAAACGACGCAAGCGCATTCGAGCAGTTTATAATGTTTCTCGTGCCCCCGCAGATTCTGACCCTGTCCTCCTCGCCGAAAACCTTGTCGAAAAAAATCTCGATTACCTCGCAGTTCTTTTTCATCATCTCCGCAAGCAAGTGAAAATCATTTCCGTATTTTACCTCAGATATCGAGCCGCTCAGCTCAACAAGCGCATCGATCAGAACCGCAAAACGCTCCGGGTCGCAGATGTCAAGCGGGTAGAGGTTTCCCATGTATTCCCATTTGTGCTCCATCCCGACCCGCCTCACTTCGCGTTCGCTGTGAACGTAAGACTCGACTTGACAAACGTGCCGGGAATGACGTCGCCCACAGCCTTCATCGTTCCGGTGTAGCAGAGCGCATCAGTGCCCTCTCCGCATTCGTCCGGAATTACAGAGTAGCTTCTTCTGACCGCGCTGTAAACGCCGGAGGTCTCGCTCTCGTCGAATAAATCAACCGAGATTATGTCAACCTTGGCGTCGTCGCCGGTAAGCTCAAGGTCGGTGATGCGTCGGATTTTGTCGATCACTGCGTTTCCGGAATAAACCTCGAGCTCGTAGTCGATCACGGGCGCATATCCTGTCACGTCGGTTCGCTTTGTAGCCTCGTGTATGTACCTGCGCTGATAGCTGACCGCGTTTTTCGATTCGGTAAAGTCGGTAAATCCCTCGCCGATAAGGGTCCAGACGGGGCTTGCGGTGTTTCCCGTGTTCATATAGTGCTGTCTCTCAGCTCTTTTTACAATAGGCATATTTTTTATCCTTTCATGTGTATTTTTTATAATCAACCCGAGTCCGAGGGAACATAAACCCCCGCCGGACTCAGGTCAATAAATTATTTTTCCGAGTATCTGATGGCGTACGAAGCGCGGTATTCCTCCTCACCGCTGTCGAAAATCGCCGATTTGGTCCCGCCGGAGAGTATTCTCAGCGTGAATTCGCCGTCGTTTTTTTCTCTTACCGCCTCGTCAATTCTGCGGTAGAACTCAATCGCGTCGAGCCTGTCCCTGAGCGATGAGGCGCGTGTGCGAAGTCGGATCTCAAAACTGACGTCAATAACGCGCGTGCCGTCTATATACTCGCTTACAGTATTCCTCCCACCGGAGAGAAACAGCGCGGACGCCTTTCCGTCTCCCGTTTCGCGCCATACCTCCGGAGAAAGTGCAATACCATGCTCCCCAAAATAAGAACATAAAGCTTCAGGTATTTTTATTGCATTCATTATGTTGTCCTTCTAATTGTTTGTTTAACCACGAATGGAGGGAGGGGGAACGGGGGAGACGCGGACGCTTCTTGTAATGAAGCATAATGACTTCGTCATTGGCAAGAACTTCATCAG
>JBJFHS010000262.1:0-2368 GCA_051893885.1 Eubacteriales bacterium | reverse complement strand
ACCTCGACAGCACAATCTCCGCGCTTGAAGACAGAAGACAGAAGTACCTAGAAACGAAAGACACTGCTTATTGGCACGACATGATCCAGCTGCTGCCGACATCGTATAACCAGCTGCGTACCTGCACACTCAACTACGAAAATCTTGTAAATATATATTACGCGCGCAGATATCATAAGCTCCCTGAATGGCGCACATACTGCGAATGGATTGAAACGCTTCCGTACGCAAATGAACTTATCACATCACTGCGCGACTGAAAGTGGGTGAACCAATGACAAAAAATGTTAATAATGAAATAAACGCCGCCTCACGTGCAAAAATCGGCCGAAACGCCGGTATTATCGGAATCGGTGTGAACATCCTGTTGTTTATTCTGAAGCTGACGGCTGGAATTCTGTCGGGAAGCGTATCTATAGTTGCCGATGCAGTAAACAACCTGACAGACGCAGGCTCATCTATCCTTGTAATGCTCGGATATATAGTTTCTGCAAAGCCTGCCGACCACGAACACCCATACGGACACGCGAGAATGGAGTATATCTGCGGCCTGTTCATCTCGATAATTGTCACAGTCCTCGGAATCGAGCTCTTCAAATCCTCGGTTGAATCGATTTTTGACGGTGGAGAAGCTGCCACATACTCGGCAATATCTGTAATAATTATGGTCTGCGCGGTCGGAGCAAAAATCGGTCTCGCGTTATTTTACAAACTGACCGCGAAAAAAATCGACTCTGAAACCCTCTCCGCATCCGCCGCTGACAGTATCGGTGATGTATGTGCGACCGGAGCGGTAATACTCGGCATCATCCTGACACCGTATTTCGGAAAGGCAACGGACGGAGTGTTCGGAGCAGCTGTTGCGATATATATCTTCGTGATGGGCGTAAAGCTGATTATTGAGTCGTCGAATACGCTTCTCGGAAAAGCACCCGACACGGATTTGATTAAAAAAATCGTCGGTAAACTCAACAGCTACGACGGTGTTATCGGAATCCACGACCTCGTCATACATAACTATGGGGTTGACAACTATTTTGTCTCGGTTCATGTCGAGATGGACGCCGACCGTGATATAATGGAAAGCCATGACATAATCGACAATATCGAGGTCGATTTCAAGGAGCAGATGGGCATTCAATTGGTAATTCACCTCGACCCGGTCACGCTTCACGACGACAGAGTAAACGAGCTTCACCTGAAAATTCATGAAATAGTGGGTGAAATAGCGTCCGAGTTCTCCTCACCCATGGCTCTTCACGATTTCCGGGTGGTTTTCGGAGTAACGCATACAAACATTATTTTTGACATCGCCGTAACTCACGAAATTCCGCTGACAAACGACGAAATTGTCAACATGATACGTGAGAAAGTCACCAAAACACTCGGACAGGAGTATAAAGTCGTTCTTACCATCGACCGCGACTATACTACGACGAGATACTAAAAAAATATAAGCACACCGTTTGTTTATACAGCGATGTGCTTTTTCTCATTTGTTAAAATATTCGTCTGTTGTCATCAATCAATATGAGTGAAAAAAATCAGATATTTCCGCCGACAGCAACTTTTCCGCCGATTCTTGCGGCCTCATTTAAAATAATGCTTCTCTCTGAAAACGGAACTTTTTCACCGTTGATCAGCTGATAATTCTCGTGCCCCTTTCCGGCAAACAGCACAATATCACCCTCTGACGCGATTCGCACCGCAAATCTGACAGCTTCTTCACGGTCGGTGATTGTCGTGTACGGCTTTGATTTGTCAAAATATCGAAGTACATCCTCAATTATTTCGTCGGGATCCTCGTTGTCGGGGTTGTCGGAGGTTATAACCGTGAAATCAGCAAGCTCTCCTGACGCTTCAGCGAGTTCTTTTCTGCGGCCGTAAGTTCTTCCTCCAATGCATCCGAAAACGCAGATAAGCCGCTTCGGTTCATAGCTTCGGAGGACGGTCAGCTCGTCGGTCAGGCTTAATCCGTTGTGCGCGTAGTCTATTATAAACGTGATTCCTTCGATTGCGTCAACGATTTCGCTCCGCCCGCGGATTGACACGGTTTTCAGACAGTCAGAAGCCTCTCTCTGGCTGACTCCGTAAATCGAGCATACTGCGATTGCGGCAAGTGCATTGTACACGCTGAAATACCCCGGTGTTCTCAGCCTGATACCGGTTTTTACACCGCGGTGCATTACGTCAAAGTCTATTCCAAGTGAGGTTTTGGCGCGGTACGGCCGTATGTCAGATGCGGTGAAATCTCCGTCGCTCTCAATTGAATAGCTGATCATATTGACGCCTGAAGGAACGCCGCCGCACATATAAGCGTGATTTTCGTCATCGAGGTTGTACACCATGTTCTTCGCGTGATACGATG
>JBJFHS010000261.1:0-2386 GCA_051893885.1 Eubacteriales bacterium | reverse complement strand
CCTTGGTCAATGTAAATTTTAGTTGCCATGCTTCCTCCATATGTAGATTTTTACAGGTGAAAAAATGAATGAAATGCAGCATATCCTTTCCACTGTACGTCAGGCGGCGGAGAAATATTCCATGCTCGGCGACGGAGATACTGTGGCGGTGGGACTCTCTGGCGGAAAGGATTCAATCGCACTTCTCGAAGCTCTGAACCGCTTGAAAAACTTCTATCCGAAGCACTTTGAGCTCTGCGCCGTCACGGTCGATATGGGTTTTGAGGGAGATATATACGCACCTCTCAGAGATTTCTGCGCGGATAGGGGAATACGGTATCACATCGAGAAAACCGCGATAAAAGATATAGTTTTCGACATCCGCAGGGAGAAAAATCCGTGCTCTCTGTGCGCAAAACTGAGACGCGGCGCGCTTGTTTCAGCCTGCAAAGCACTCGGTGCAAATAAGCTCGCGCTCGGACACCACCTCGATGATGCGGCTGAGACCTTCATGCTGACTCTGGTGAACGAGGGGCGGCTCGGATGTTATTCGCCCGTTACAGTATATGACGACAGCGGAATAACTGTTATTCGCCCGCTCATTTACACCCGTGAGGCGGACATAAAATCCCTCGTCAAAAGGGAAAAAATGCCTGTTGTCTCCTCGCCCTGCCCGGAGGACAAAAACACCGACAGGGAGGAGATAAAATCCGTCATTCGCGAGCTCGAAAAAAACAACCGCGGACTGAAAAAACGCATAATCACCGCAATGGAAAAAAGCGGACTCGACGGCTGGGGACAAAGCCAGGATTGAAAGCGGTATTGGGGTCCGGGATCAATTATTAAATATAGGAAAAAAATATATTTTCACGGAACTTTTTATACTTTATTTCGTCTTATATGTAAATTATATAATATTATGGTTGAAAATAAATGAAAAAGAAAAACATCATTGTGTCGCCGTCGGATATGTCCGATGAAAATAACGCTGACGGCGGCGCGGCGGTACAAACAAAGCCGAAAAAGAAAATCCGCCGCTCAAAAAGAGAGCTGTTTGAAAGGCTCGCGACTTCTCCGTACATGATCCCCTCGTTTGTCGGAGTAATGCTGTTTTTTATTCTGCCGTTCATAGTGGTCATATATTATTCGCTGATCGACGGCACAACAACAGCAAACTTCGTCGGGCTTGAAAACTTTGTAAAGCTGTTCAATAACTCCGCGTTCAAGCTGGCTCTCAAAAATACCGGCATCTTTTCGATAACTGCGGTGCCTCTTGTCGTGATACTGTCCCTTGCGCTTGCGGTTCTGCTCGACTCCAACCTGCCGTATAAAAGCACCTTCCGCACGATATTTCTCTCACCGATGATAGTCCCGGCGGCGTCTGTTATCCTTATCTGGCAGGTGCTGTTCGACTACAACGGAGTGATAAACGATATAACCGCAATATTCGGCGCAGCTCCGATCGAATGGCTCAAGTCCGATTACGGCTATATCGTGGTGGTGCTTCTTTTTCTGTGGAAAAATATCGGATACAATATGATTATGTTCATGTCCGCGCTGTCCTCCATTCCCCGGGGAATAATCGAGGTGGCTATGCTCGACGGATGCGGTTCGGTAAAGCGTTTTTTCATGATTAAGCTGCGTTATCTCGCGTCTACCATATCGTTCGTAACGATAATGTCGCTCATCAATTCGTTCAAGGTGTTCCGCGAAGTGTACCTCCTCACCGGAAACTACCCATACGACTCGATGTACACACTTCAGCACTTCATGAACAACACGTTCAACAATTTCGACTATCAGAAGCTCTCGAGCGCGGCTGTCGTGCTGTGCCTCATCATGATTTTGATTATAGGTCTGCTTCTGTGGGCTGACAACAGAATCGGAAAGGGAATTGAGGAATGATGGAAGATATTAAACTAAATTCCGCGGCGTTCCCGAAATCCGGCGCTGTGAAGAGAAAGAAAAAAATCAAGCCGTCGCGTGTGCTTTTTCTGATATTCGCGATGACAATACTCGTCTCGTTCGCGTGCCTGTTTCTGTTCCCGACAGTGTTCACTATAACGAACTCGTTCATGTCGACAACAGAGATTTCGGCGAACTACGGAAAGATATTCACGGGACTCGGCGTTTCGGGAAGCGGCGGGCGGGTGTTCATAGCGGACAAGGTGAACCTGCAGCTCATCCCCGACAAGGTCAGCTTCTCGCAGTACGCGACGGTGCTTTTCAAGAGTCCGGATTACCTGCTGAAATTCTGGAATTCCGTGATATATGTCCTGCCGATTGTTATTTTTCAGCTTGTGGTCGCCGCGGGAGCCTCGTATTCATTTGCGAGAGTTGAGACAAAATTCCGCTCAATCGTGTTTTTTGCGTATATCATACTTATGCTCATGCCGTATCAGGTGAC
>JBJFHS010000260.1:0-2392 GCA_051893885.1 Eubacteriales bacterium | reverse complement strand
CAATCGGGGTGTTCTATTTAACGTTCAGTGTGTATGGCAGCGGTATCACTTCGGACTGGTTTATCCGCCTCACGGGGGAATATAGACATCCTCGACCTCAGAAAGGGTGAAGCGAGCTCGCAGGGACCGCTAACCCTGCTTGAGACAGCCGGATAGAATACCTCGATACAGTAACTTAATAATAAAATAATACTGACTCACGTGCATGATGAAGAAAAACTAAATTTTCAGTTTCGCAGCTGAATATAATAGTTTGTTCTCTTCAAAACGACGTGAGTCAGTATTTTTATATTGATAGGTTATTAAATCAAGGTATTCCATACGGCTGTCTCGAGCAGGGTTAAGGTTGCTTGCAACCTAGCGGTCCCTGCGAGCTCACTCAACTACTTCTGAGGTCGAGGATGTCTATATCAACCCGCGAGGCAGGAGAACCAGTCCGAAGTGATTCCGCCACCATAGCACTACACAAGACATGAACCACCCCGATTGAAGTTCTTTGCCAAGCTTTCTTTCAAGAAAGCGTCCCGTTCTCCTCGCGTCTCCCCCTTATTTCTCCAGCATTTTGTCGAGCGCTGACATTATCGCAAGACGGGAGCTTTCGTAGGTCAGACCGCCCTGCATGTATGCGTAGAACGGAGGGCGCATGGGGCCGTCAGCGGAGAGTTCTATCGAGGAGCCTCCGACGAAAGCGCCTGCCGCCATTACGACCTCGTCAGCGTAGCCGGGCATATCGGACGCGCACGGGAGGACGAAGCTGTCGATCGGCGAGGCGGACTGAATTCCCTGACAGAACGAGAGAAGATTTTTCGCGGTGCCGCACTTTACTATCTGCACAATGTCGCTGCGGACGCCGTCCCATTTCGGGCTGACCTCAAAGCCGCACTTTTCAAAGAGGTATGCGGTCAGACAGGCGGTTTTGAGTGCCTCGGCTACAGTGTGGGGCGCGTAGAATAACCCCTTTATCATGTTTCTGTTCTGACCGAGCGAAGCTCCGATTTCCGCGCCGACACCGGGAGCCGTGAGCCTGTTTCCGCAGAGCCGGATGCACTCCTCACCTCCCGCGATGTATCCGCCGATGTCAGCCATGCCGCCGCCCGGGTTTTTGATGAGTGAGCCTGCGATAATGTCCGCCGGAGCCTCGTTTTCCGCGCCGAACGGGACATAGCAGGGCTCTGTTTCCTCAACGAACTCGCCGTAGCAGTTGTCCACCATGAACACCGGCTTGCGGATTCCCATCTCCTGCGCGGTCTTTCTGACGAGATACGCGGCTTTTCTTATCTGCGAGCAGGTGAGCGCGGGCCGGAAAGCATATCCCCTCGAACGCTGAACGTAAACCATTTTTACCTTTTCGCCGTGTTCGCGCAGGAAAGCACACATCGCGTCGGTGTCGATAGGCTGTTCCTCATTGAAAGCGTCGGGCTTTAATTCGATTTTTTCAAATTTCACACCGAAATCGGCAAGCGAGCCCTCGGAGCTGATGGAGCCTCGGTTCTGTTCGCCGCCTGAGCCGGATGTGCCGAGTACATCGGTAAGAGTGTCGTACGGACTGCCGGTGACGGAGAGCATGATGTCCCCCGGGCGGAGGATTCCGAACAGCGCGACGGTTAGTGTGTGCGTTCCCGAGAGGAGTGACGGCCGGATGAAAGCGGCGGGAGCGCGGAAAATTTCGGCTGCGAGCCTGTCGAGAGCGTCACGGCCTCTGTCTCCCGAGCCGTATCCGGTTGACGGGGTGAAGTACGACTCCGAGACCTCGCACGAGCGGAAGCAGTCGAGAACGTGTTCGGTGTTAGCCCTTGCGCGAGCGTTGATTGCGTCGAAGGTATCCTTCAGATTTATTTCGGCTTCCGCAGCCAAAGAACGCGAAAAAGAGGATATTTTCATTTTTTGGATTTTCCTTTTTGTTTTTACGTTAATATTTTTTATGTTATTTTCGTTGCGAACGGGGATAAGAGGAATAAAAGGCGATGCCTTTTAAAATTAATTTATTCTCCTGCGCGGAGGGCGCATAAGGAGGTTCCGAAGCCACCTCCTTATGAATCCACGCTTGTCGTCGTTACGTCAGTTGAGTAGTTGAGACATCCCTCGCAAACACCATATGCAGCTGTCACGCCGGAGGGACAATAGGCTGCCGCAAAAGGAATACCAAGGATTCACTTCACTTGATAAAATGAACAATACCAACGGTATTCTTTTCCGCGGTTAGCCTATTCCGTCCAAACAATTTCGTCTTTTTGAGCGTTTTCGCGAGGGATAGCAACAAAATTAAGCAAAATCCGGACGCGCTAAACCTAAACTGAAAGTACCGTCGCGCGAATTCTCAACTACTTAATAATAACAAAATCGCGGCGCGGGTGATTCATAAGAGGGGTCGCGCCGAAGCCCTCTTATGCAG
>JBJFHS010000259.1:0-9404 GCA_051893885.1 Eubacteriales bacterium | reverse complement strand
GGCAAAGTCGTCGAGGGTTTTGCAAAAGTCACGTACAGTGTACAACTGAGCTCCGATTTTCATAATTGATCCTCCATTCCAAAAAGCGGACAAATAAATTTAAAATCACTATATATATTATCCGACATTTCTTTCAATTTGTCAATAGCGCAGCAGTAATTTTTATGTATAAATAATTATTCTCATCAAACATTAATATTTGCCAATAAATGTTAAATAATCCGGCGAATATTAATCATTTCAGGGAGCAGAATAATCATATGCAAGGGAAGAGAGGAAAAAATAAATGCAGAAAATAACATATATAATCAGAGATAAAAACGGGATCCACGCGCGTCCGGCGGGACTTATAGTTCAGGTGGCGAAGCAGTACAGCTCGTCCATCGGGATGAAATCCGGTGAAAAATCCGCCGACTGCAAAAAGCTGTTCCAGATCATGCAGCTCGGAGTAAAGGCAGGCGACGAGGTTGAAATTTCCGCCGAAGGAAGTGACGAGGACGCGGCGATAAACGAGCTCGGCGAAACGATGCGCGGCGCGGGACTTTAATTTTCACGGGGGAGGAAATCAATGAGGATAATCAGCGGAAGAACGGTTTCGGGCGGACAGGTTATCGGTAAAATCAAAATAATCCGCCACACAAAATACGGAGAAAGCGGCGAATCCACCCTGCACCCCGAGGAGGAGATCGCGCGGCTCAATTCTGCGGTGCGTGAGCTTGAGGCGGAGAGCGACAAAATGTACCGCAACGCACTGCTCAGAGTGGGCGAGAGCGAGGCTTCGATTTTTGAGATACACAAAATGATGCTGAGCGACGAGGATTTCATCGGAGAAGCAATCAGACTTATCAGAAAAGACAACATCAATGCGGTCAGCGCGGTCAGAAAGTCCGGTGAGAAGCTGGCAGAGGCATTCCGCAGCATGGATACCGAATATATGAAGGCGCGCGCTGCGGACGTCATTGCGGTAACGGACAGGCTCTGCGCGATTCTGATGGGCGACAGGCGGCTTCTTGAGCTGAGCGAGCCGGTTATCATTGCCTCCGACGACCTGACCCCTGCGGAAACCGTGATGCTTGACCGGAATTACGTCCTTGGTTTTGTGACTGAGGGTGGAAGCGAAATGTCTCACACCGCGATACTGTCGAGGATCATGGGAATTCCCGCGATTGTCTCTGTCGGTGCGATTTCGGACGAGTGGGATGGAGTGAATGCACTTCTCGACGGAAAAAGCGGGCGCCTGTGCATCGACCCCGACGAAAACACGACCGAGGAATATCAAAGAGCGGTTGCGGAGTGTGAGGAGGAGAAAAAACGGCTCGAAAAAATGCGCGGAGTCAGGCTGTATAGTGCGCTCGGCGAGAAAATTATCATTTCGGCAAACGCGGGAGAGCCTGACGACATCGACGAAGCCGTGAAAAACGACGCAGAGGGAGTCGGACTGTTCCGCAGCGAATTCATATTCATGAGCCGCAGCAAGCCGCCGACAGAGGATGAGCAGTACGATATCTACGTGACAGCCGCGGAGAAGCTGGGCGGGGAGGAGCTCGTCGTGAGAACGCTTGACGTGGGCGCGGACAAGAGGATACCGTACCTCACCGGGGACGCAAAGGAGGCAAATCCTGCCCTCGGAATCCGCGCGGTGAGACTGTGCCTTAGAATGCCGGAGCTTCTTTTCACGCAGTTCAGAGCGCTGTACAGGGCTGCGGCGGAGCACAATATCTCCGTCATGATACCGATGATCGCGCTTCCGTCGGAGGTCGAGAGGGTGCTTGAAATTTCGCGTTCGGTGACAGCTTCGCTCAAAAAGGACGGGGTAAAATACGGAGAGATGAAGCTCGGAATCATGATCGAGACACCCTCCGCCGCGATTTTAGCCGACCTGCTCGCTCCGATGGTTGACTTTTTCTCAATCGGCACGAACGATCTGATTCAGTATACCGTCGCAGCCGACCGCGAGAACCCCGACGTCGCCTACCTCACAAAGCCCCTGCCCGAGAGCGTGAGACGGTGCATAAAAATGACGTGTGACGCGGCGGCAAGGGAGGGGATACCGGTCTGTGTGTGCGGTGAGCTCGGAGCGGATGTGTCTGAGACGAAGTTCCTCATTGATTCCGGCGTGACAAAGCTGTCGGTTTCACCTAAAAGCATTCTCTCCGTAAGAGAAAAAGCCGCCGAATCTGTGGGAACGCATGATTGTGAAATGGTGAAATAATAAAAATACAGTCGGTAAAAAGCCGGCTGTTTTTATATTGATAGACCCATCGCGATAAGTGCTGCCAGAAACAGTAATATTTGCGAAGCTTTTCTTCTCAGAACAAAATTGTCCGTCGGTGAAATATCCGTAATTCCGTACTTTAACTCCATTTTCAGCTTAAGCATCCATATGTCGAATTTTACCGGTATTGCGGACAAGATGGCGCAGAACAAGAAAATTAACGCTGAAACGATAAGCATATCCGGCTTTCCGAATGTGTCACGCCTGAATATGTACAGCAGAACAGACGCCGCAAATCCGACTGCCCCTGAAAAAAGCAGTATGTTGTCAAATTTGGTTCGATGGGTGATGTCGGCGTGCTGCGACAGGTCGTCGATTCTGTCCGATTGGAGCTTTTCGATTTTTTCTCTTTCCTCGTCGCTTACGGCATTTCCGTGAATTTCACCGCATTCGATACAGCGGAAATTTGAGTCGTTTTGCGCAGTGCCGCACTTTTCACAGACTTTCATGCTGCCTCCCGCAGTAATTGATGTTTGAAAACATTATATCACGGCAGAAAGGGTAAACGCAATATACACATTATTAAAAATCCATTAAAGCTGAAAATCCCGCTTATCTTTCAAAGCAGGATTTGTATGGGTGAGAATATTGTTATACAGTCAGCAGTCGGATGTAGTGGTTTGCTTCCCGGAGCACATGGTCGGCAAGGAGTGGGAGTATAATCGAGCGGATTTCACAGGAGGTTATTCCGCGCGCACCAGCCGTCTTGAAATCTCTGAATTTCAGGGTTTCTTCAAGGGAAGAGTCAGGTGACATCGTCCGATTGTGTGCGCAGCGGCATCTTTCAAGCAATTTTGAATAGCTGCAGGCAAAATCGTCCGCTGCATGAATCAGATCGGATTCGGAAGGGTCGAGCAGACCGCGTATGAACATTGCGTGCTCCATCATGATCTGATTCCAGAAGCACTCGGTGTCGAACATTGAGGAGTCTGACAGACAGCCGTCCCTTTCAAGTATTTCAACATACCCGCGGTACAGCTTTGCCTCCCTGATAATATGCTCAAGCAGCAGCGGATAATTCGCGGTGAACATTCTGCATTTCAGAACGTTTTCGAGAATGCATTCCTTGAAAGAAATCAGCCCGTCAAGAAGCTCCAGAGCCCTTTGGTTGAGCCGCTGTGTCTGTCTCCTGTCGTCCGCTCCGATGCTGTTTCCGCTTCTTCCCGGGCTCATACGCATTTCACGGGCGGTGATTTCTTTGTTTATGGAGATTCCGGTAAAATCCTCGGTCTGCTTTTCTGCCTGCGCGGTGAATTCCGTGACAAGCTCCCCCGAATCAAGAAAATCCCGGCTGACGACTCCGTTTCCGAGCTCTATCGCGTCGCAGAGTAGGTTTTCAAATTCTTTTTTGTAATACTCCGCTTTGCCCGAAAAAGAAGGGTCGGCAGGTGTGAAGCCAGCCCTCAGAAACAGGGAGTGCTCTTTCATGATACGCCCGAAAAACAGGTGCAGCTCAAGGGATTTCACTGTGTAATTATCTGTGCGCATAAAAATACCAATAATCCTTTCCGAAAATGATGGGCATCGTTACAGTATATGCGCGTTCTTTTCGGAAATCCACACTTCTTGCGGCTATAGGTTGTATTTTGGTTAAGACACAAAAATTCAACCGAACCAACCGACAGTTGAAAAAACTCAATAACGGGATGTTTGACTATGCTTGAGGCGAATGTTATAATAAAGATACGGAAGGCGCCTCCGATAATACAAATAAAAGGAGAATATGCTATGAATCTCGGAAATAAAATTCGTGAGCTTCGCAGAGCAAGAAATCTGACGCAGGAGCAGTTGGCGGTATCGCTCAATATTTCTGCACAGGCTGTTTCAAAATGGGAAATGGGAGCATCTTATCCAGACATGTCTATGATTCCGATTCTTGCAGGATTTTTCAAGGTGTCCCTTGACGAACTCTTTGATTTTGACGTAAACAATGTGGATAAAGAAATCGAAGAAATTCGTCTGGAATACAACAAGTATTTCTGGAGCAGCTTTGAAAAGGCAGAGCAGATTTTGCTTGACGGTCTGAAACGGTATCCTGCTTCGATCCGGCTTAAAACGGAACTGTTTGAGCTGTATGCCTATAATGCTGATCGCGGTGATGAAATCATAAATAAGGCTTTTGAGCTTGGAAGTCAGATCATCCAGGTTTCGCAGGATGTGTTCTGTACCTGCCGGACAAAGTCTAATATGATTCAAATTTACAAATATCTGGAGAAAGAAAAAAATCAGGACCATTACGAGGATATTAAAAAGATTATTGAAACGCTCCCCTATATGTATCCGTACATGCTGCAAGATAGAATGCGTCTTTCAGCGACATGTATCAAAGGTGAGGAGGGCATGAAGGAGGCAATTGACCTCAGAAATATCGAGTGGCAGGAGTTGTTCATCGCATGCTACACAGTGGCTGACCGTTATTTTGAAATGGGAGACTATGAAAATGCCCTGACCTCATATCGGGAAAGTGTGGATGTTATCGAGCGTTTTATGTATCCCGACAAAAAGGGATATGAAGCGTATCCTATCGGAGGAACTCACGCCAATCATGCCATCACGATTCTGAAAATTGCGGCTTGCTTATTCCGATTGGGAAGGGCAGAGGAGCTTGACGCACTTATCGAAAAAGCCAAGAATATTTATTTTAATGCATATGATAATATTGAGCTTCGTGATTACAATACAACGATGCGTAAAATGGTCGATTATTTTACAAAGGAATACGGCAGATTTAACCTGAACGAATACAGGTCCCTTGATTTAAGCGAAATCGAAAAGCACATAAGCAATCACGCGGCGTCAAAGGATAACTGAACGTCTCTATATCACCGCAGCTTAATTTGGGAAAGTAAAATGAAATAAAAAAATAAGGCGTTTGCTTCACTCCGACTCATCCCGGACAAAGCAGACACCTTATTTTATAACAGGGGCACTAAGACTCGAACTCAGGACACGTGGTTTTGGAGACCACTGCTCTACCAACTGAGCTATACCCCTGTGCGACGTGACATATTATACCACATCGAAAATAAAAATGCAATACCTTTTTCAGAAAAAATTCGATTTTTTTCAGAAATTTTCGGTATTGCATTTATTTTTAATTGCTTGTCAAATTACTGAGCCGCATTGAGCTGTTCCCTGAGATCTTCAAATGACGACAGGGTTCTTTCCATCATTTTGTCTATCATCTTTGACTGCTTTTTGTAGGTTGAAGCGAGGTCCGTGTTTCCGCTGTCAGCCATGGAGTAGAGCATCGAGCTGAATCCGAAGCCTCCGAGATATCCGAGGTCGTATCTGATCGTGCTGATGATGACTTCAAGTGACTGCTGTGATTCTTCATCGCGGGAAACCTTGCCCTGAAGAGTCTTGTCGAAGTAAGCGGGAGTGAGTTCGTTCTTTGAAGCTGCTCCGAGTGCGTCCATTATATAGCCTGTGCTCTCGTAGGCCGTGTTTGTTGCGGGAATTACATATGTCGCTGCAACGTTGGGGTTAATGCAGTGGTGATATCCGTCCTGGTTTTCGTCGTATTTGGGCATGGGCATGATTCCGAATTCCGACTCCATTTCACGCATCGTCGCCACAGCGTGAAGCTCACCGTAGTAGAACAGGGCTTTGTCCGTCTGGAACATAGTGAATGCCGGAGCTTCACCGACGCCGTTTCTCGACCAGCTGTATGTAATGTTCGTGTCGTACATGAGTGTGGCGAGCTTTTCGATAACGGATATGGTTCTCTCGGAGTAGAAGGAGTTGACGGGAGAGTCGTTTTCATCCTTTGAGAAGAACTGAATGTCGCTTCCGATCAGCGCGAGAGCTATCATGTCGCAGAAGCAGATGAGACCGTACTGGTCGGACTGATCCATCACACCGTTGCCGTCGAGGTCGTTTGAAACCTTCTGTCCCATTTCAACCATCTTGTCTATTGTCCACTTGCCTTCGTTCATAAGGTCATAGGGGCTTTCAAACTGGTTCTGATTCAGAATTACCTTGTTGAACATTATCGCGCCGATGGACTTTTTGTACATGGTGCCGATATCGCCGGTGAGAGCGAAGTTCATGTGGTTGATTGAAAGGTCGTTCAGAATGTTCTGATCCCACCATGACGCTGTGAGGTCGAGAGTGCCTTTTTCAGCGAAATTGTTGAGCTCCTGAAGCTGACCTGTCTGCGCGGGAGTGAATGTTGCGCCGATTGAGAGAGTGTAGAGCTGATATGCGTTGTCCTGAGATTTGACAGAGTTGGAGAGGGTTGAAATGTCGCTTGCACCCGTGCTGTATGCGGTGACGATATCCACACCGAGAAGATCTTCAACCTGCGTTATTCTCGCATAAACCGCGTCGTTCAGAACCTCACCGGTGTATTCCGTGGCGGACCAGTCAACGTCACCCCAGATTCCTCCGTCGTTCGGATATGTGAGAACCGTGAATGTCATATCGTCGTATTTGGTTCCCTCCGGAATGTTGGCCTTTGCTTTGGTTTCCTCGGTTTCGGCTTCGGTTTCAGCTGTGGTTGTGCCGGTTGTTCCTGCATTCTGTGCCGTCTCGCTGCTGCCGTTTGTCTGAGAATTGTCAGAGCATCCGGCAAACGAAACGAGAAGCATGGAAAGGCAGAGAAGTAAAGATATACCCTTTTTCATTTTGACCTCCTTGAAAATTAATTTAAATATATAACTGAACACACTCGCCCGAATAATTCCACAGGCATGAATGTTAATTTATACACCAATATTATAATATAGCGGATTCTGTTTTGTCAACCAATCCAAATAAAATTTCAAACAAAGTGTTAAATAAATTCACATAAAAGTATGAACATATGAACAGCCGGCAATATTTAAATTATCCGATTGAATTTTTCGCTGTGATATGCTATACTCAACAAAACTGAATCGGAGGAGAAAAATATGGATGTTTATGAGCTGCTGAACGGCGTGAAGAAGCCGGGTCGAGTCGTGTCGGGGGAGGAGTTCTGCTTTGCCGCCGTCGGACTTGACCACGGTCATATAGGCGGTATGTGCGCGGGTCTTGTCGAAGCCGGTGCGAAGCTGCTTTACGTGTGCGACCGTGACACAAAAAAGGCGGAGGAGCTTGCGGCAAAATACGGAGCTGCGGTAAAAAATTCCCTTGACGAAATCTGCGCGGACAGCAGAGTCAGAATGATAGCCTCCGCCGCGATTCCGTCTGAGAGGTGCGATCTCGGATGTGAGGTAATGCGCCGTGGACTTGACTATTTTGTCGACAAAGCGCCGTTTACCACGCTCGGACAGCTTGTGACCGCCGAAAAAACCGCTTCCGAAACCGGCAGGAGGTATTTTGTGTACTATTCAGAGCGGCTGCACAGCGAATGCTCCGTTTTTGCGGGATATCTCATCGACGAGGGATTTATCGGCAGAGTCGTGAATATAATCGGCACGGGCCCTCACACAATAAACGCTCCATCACGGCCGGAATGGTTCTTCGAGCGAGAAAAATACGGAGGAATTCTCTGCGACATCGGCTCTCATCAGGCGGAGCAGTTCCTCTATTACGCCGGATGCGACAGGGCAAGGGTCGACGACTCATCAATCGGAAACTTCCGCTATAACGAGTACCCCGAGCTCGATGATTTCGGCGATATGCACCTGACTTCGGCGAACGGAGTGTCGGGATACCACAGGGTCGACTGGCTCTCACCGAGCGGGCTGAAAACGTGGGGCGACGGTCGGTGCGTCATCGACGGAACACACGGGTACATCGAAATGCGCAAAAACATCGATCTGACCGTGGGCGGCGGAAACATAATCTACCTCGTGAACGACAGCGGGGAATACAGGCTTGATGTCAGCGGGAAAATCGGCGCCCCGTTCTTCGGTGAGATGATACTCGACTGCCTTGAGAGAAGCGAGCGCGCCATGACTCAGGAGCATATTTTCGCCGCCGCACGCATAGCTCTCATCGCACAGAAAAACGCACGTGAGCTGACCCCCGACGTGAAAAACCGCAGATAAAAAGCATTATAAATCGGAGAAAAATTTGAAAGAAATAAATTATCGGACTCAGAAGCCGCGCAAAAAGAAAAAAGCCCTGAAATTTCTGGCGGTCGCGGCGGCACTGTTCGTTTTCATCAGAATCGCGCTTTACGACGGACTTACGCTCAAAAATTATTATCTGAGCTCGCCGCTTGTAGAGAAAAACCACACATTTGTACTGATAACCGACCTGCACTCGACTTTTTACGGTGACAATCAGGAGCGGCTGACTGAAAAAATCGCGCGGTATTCACCCGAGGCGGTGTTTCTCTCTGGGGACATAGCCGACGACAAGCGCGATTTTGACGGGACGGCGATTCTCCTGACGCAGCTTTCGGAGAGATATCCGTGCTATTACGTCACCGGAAACCACGAGTGCTGGGTAGAGTACACCGACGACATCAAGAGCCTGATTGAGGAGTGCGGCGTCACGGTGCTTTGTGGCAAAACGATTGATTTCGGCGACGGAATCCGGCTTTTCGGGGTGGACGACCCGCTGTTTTACCCGGACGGCGAATTTCGGAGCACGCTGTCGGCATTTCAGACGGACGCGGAGCACTACGACATCCTCCTCTCGCACCGCCCCGAATTCGCCGATGATTACGCGGACTTGGGATTTGACCTCGCTCTGTCCGGCCACGCTCACGGAGGTCAGGTCAGGCTTCCGCTTATTCTGAACGGTCTGTATGCGCCGAATCAGGGCTGGTTCCCCAGATACGCGGGCGGCAAATACACCTTTGACGGAGGCATCACGATAGTCAGCCGCGGCCTGATGCTCGACGACCTCCCGAGAATCTTCAACCCGCCCGAGCTCGTTGTGATAACGCTTGAGGCTGAGTAGAAACGAGGGAGACGGGGGATGCGGGGAGAACGGACGCTTCTTGTAAGAAGCTTGGCAAGAACTTCAGAATGGGTTATCTTTTTAGGTGTAATGCGTGTGGTTGCGGTATCACTTCGGACTGGTTAGCTGGCCTCGCGGGGGGATATAGACATCCTCGACCTCAGAAAGGGTGGAGTGAGCTCGCAGGGACCGCTAACCCTGCTCGAGATAGCCGTATAGAATACCTCGATATAATAACTTAAATTTATAAAAATACTGACTCACGTGCGTAGTGAAGAACAACTTAATT
>JBJFHS010000258.1:0-2400 GCA_051893885.1 Eubacteriales bacterium | reverse complement strand
GATTCATAAGGAGGTGGCTTCGGAACCTCCTTATGCGCCCTCCGCGCAGGAGATAAAAATTAAATTTAAAAGGCATCGCCTTTTATTCCTCTTTCCCCCCAAAAAAACAAGAGACAAAATATATACAAAAGCGAGCAGAATTATGTCAGTATTTGAAATGTACTCTCCCTTCATAAGGGAGTTCATCTACTCCCATGGGTGGCAGTCCCTCTCCCCTGTGCAGGTTGCGGCGGCGGAGATAATCTTCGGCTCTGACGATAACCTCCTCCTTCCGTCGCAAACCGCCTCGGGCAAAACGGAAGCCGCATTCTTCCCCATCCTCTCCGAATTTTACGAGGATATGCCGCGCTCAATCGGAGCCATCTATATCGCACCGCTGAAATCACTCATCAATGACCAGTTTTCGCGTATCTCCGAGCTTTGCGACGAAACCGGAATACCCGTCTTTCACTGGCACGGCGACGTCGCGGCATCACATAAGCAAAAGGCGCTCAAAAACCCCGGCGGCATCCTCCAGATCACTCCCGAATCCCTCGAGGGTATGCTCATCAACCGCACCTCAGACCTCATACGCCTGTTCGGAGACCTGAGATACGTCGTGATCGACGAAATCCACACCCTCACCGGAAACGACCGAGGAAACCAGATCATCTGCCAGCTCGCCAGACTGCGTGAAAAATCGGGAGCATCCCCGCGCAGAATCGGACTTTCGGCGACTCTCGGAGACATGGTCAAGGCGGCGGAGTGGCTCGGCGCGGGAAGCGGTAGAAACACAAAAATCCCGTCGATCCCGCCCGCAAAGGTGAAGTGGCGCCTCGGAATGGAGCACTTCTACATCGGCGGACCGGACGTCGCGGAAACTCCCACACCGACCGACAACAAACGCCCCGAAACGACATCCCTCGACCCCGGCCACGAGTTCATCTACGAGGCGACAAAGGGCAAAAAAGCAATCGTCTTTTCAAATTCGCGCGAGGAGACCGAATACATCTGCGCGACGCTGCGTGAGATTGCCGAATACCGCGGAGAGCCGGACAGATTCCTCATCCACCACGGATTTTTGTCGGCAAGCATACGCGAGGAAGCCGAGATGAAGATGAAGGACGACGATATTTCCTCCGTTGTGTGCGCGACCGTCACGATGGAGCTGGGAATCGACATCGGCAGGCTCGAGCGCGTCATTCAGCAGGGCTCCCCGCATTCGGTTTCGTCGTTTCTGCAAAGGCTCGGGCGCAGCGGAAGAAGGGGCGACCCGCCGGAGATGATGATGGTGTTCCGGGAGGAGACCGCGCTTCCGAACACTCCCCTGCCGCAGCTCATTCCGTGGGAGCTTCTTCAGGCAATCGCCGTGGTTCAGCTCTACATCGAGGAGAGGTTTATCGAGCCGCCGGCAATAAAAAAATGCCCGTTTTCGCTTCTGTTCCAGCAGACCCTGTCGATAGTCACCTCGTCCGGCGCGATCACGGCAAAGGAACTCGCCCCAAAGGTTCTCTCGCTTCCCGCGTTCAGGTACATCGACGAGGACGACTACAAGCTGCTCCTGCTCTCGATGATAAACAACGACTGGCTTGAGATGACGGAGGAGCGAGAGCTGATTGTGGGACTGCGCGGCGAAAAGCTCGTGAACTCGTTCAAGTTTTACGCGGTGTTCAAGGACTCGGAGGACTACACGGTGCGCTGCGAATCCGACGAAATCGGTGTGATCACGACGCCTCCGCCCGTTGGAGACCGTTTTGCGCTCGCCGGACGAGTATGGGAGGTTGAGGATCTCGACATTCCGCGGCATCTGATATACGTCAAGCCGGTGCGGGGCAAGATGGAGATAAGCTGGCCGGGCGACTACGGCGAAATACACACGCGGATTCTCGAGCGTATGCGTCAGGTGCTGCGTGAGGACACGGAATACCCGTACCTGCGTGAGGGTGCGCTGAAGCGGCTTCGTGTAGCGCGTGCGATTGCGAGAAACACAGGTCTTACGGAGACGTGCATACTCCCGCTTGGCGGCTACACGTGGGCGTATTTCCCTTGGCTCGGCACGCGGAGCTTTCGGACAATGCGGCGGTATCTGACCCGGAATGCGGGAAAGTTCAAGCTGAGCGGAATGGAATTCGAGGGGTGCTACTACATGACGTTCAAGCTCGAGGGCGGCCGCGGCGAGGACATGCTTGAGATGATAAACGACAAGCTGCGCCGTGAAGGAATGGATCTCGACTCGCTGATCGGGGCGACGGAGGCACCTGTATTTGAGAAATACGACGAATACATTCCGTCAGAGCTTTTACGCAAAGCGTACAGGGAGGACAAGCTGCGGGCGGATGAGATTCTTGCCCGGATTGACGGGAAGAAATAAGGAATAAAACTCTGCGAGTTTTAAAATGATTTTATGTCGGTGCCGACCGA
>JBJFHS010000257.1:0-9463 GCA_051893885.1 Eubacteriales bacterium | reverse complement strand
ATAGTTCTTGGAGAGGAACTCTAATAACTACTACTTTTATTATACGAGGTAAATATGCCCAAAGCAAAAGATAGAATTGTACTTGGCAGCGGTGATTTATTTTGTATGTTGTTCAGTGGTACCATTCCCGAAGATACAGTTATTGAAACAGATGAAAACCAGCTCGGTGAAATCAGCGGCGGTTGTACATTGGAATACTCTATCGAAAAATATACCGCTATCAGCGACAGCGGCAAGCGTTCCAAAACCATCGTGACGGACGAAACCGCGCTGCTGAAAAGCGGAGTCATGACATGGAACGCCGATACGCTTGAAAAGCTGGTTTCTACGGCGCGTGTATCCACCAGTGAGGACGGAAAGAAACGTATTGTAAAAATCGGCGGTATCGCCAACCAGAAGAATGTCAAGTATCTCGTTCGTTTTCTTCACAAGGACGAGGTTGACGGTGACTGCCGTGTAACCATTGTCGGCACCAATCAGGCGGGTTTATCCATTGCGTTTGTCAAGGATAAAGAGACCGTTATCAATGCAGAATTTGCCGCCGAACCCCATGACGATGAAGGTACCCTGATTATCTACGAAGAAGATATCATCGGCGAATAAGCGTAAAACTTGAGATAAATAATATGCGGCGGAAGAATCCGAAAAATACCGAATACATTTTCGGATTTCATTCGATTTTTCGCGCCGCATTTTATTCTTAAAATCAATAATTTAAAAGAAAGGGACATACCATGATTACCATTACCAGAAAAAAGCCTATATATGAAAGCGGAATCGCAAAAGACGGCACTCCTCTGAATCTGATTCCGGCTTCCAAAAAAACTTTCACAGAAATTACCGAAACCGCCGCGAACTTTGCTAAAGACGGCAGCAGTGCTGAAAAAATCAACGATATGTACAAGCTGCTTGCGGTGATAATGAACAATAACACTGCCGGTATCGATGTCACCGCAGAGGAATTAGAAGAAATCGACCCTGTAACCGCCGCGACCATTATCAAGGAATACACCGCATTCATGAGAGGGCTTCAGAAAGACCCAAACTGAAAATACCCTATTGCCCACAACCGGATGACGGTGATGGGGTGCATTATACTGTCCATACCCGTCCGGAAAAGTGGGTCATGGATTATACGGGTTTGACCATTGTTGAAGTGGATGAACTCTGTTATTATGATTACCTTTTACTGCTGAGGGATGCGGTTATCTATACGCTGTCCCAAAGCAAAAAAGGGCGGGAATATTTAGAAGAATGCTGGATTCTTGAACAAACAGATATAGATAGAGCGTCTATGCGGAAGCTGACCGGAATAGAAAGGAAGTGAGAATATGGCGGGTGCGATCAAAGGGATAACCGTTGAAATCGGCGGCGAAACCTCCGGGCTTGATAAAGCATTGCAGAGCGTAAACAAAGAAAGCGCGGGTATTGCGAAGGAACTGCGGGAAGTTGAAAAGGCGTTAAAACTCGACCCGACAAACGTGGATATTCTCGCTCAGAAGCAGGAACTTCTCGGAAAAGCGGTCGAGACTGCCGCCGAAAAGGTTCAGAAGCTCCATGACGTTCAGGCGGAAGTTGAAGAACAATTCAAATCCGGGAAAATCAGCGGCGAAGCGTACCGGGATTTTCAGCGCGAAGTTGTCACGGCAGAAGCCGCTCTCAGGAAAGCAGAGGAAGCTGTTGATGATTTCGGAAAACAGGCGGATGATACTGCCGACAATGTTGAAGATTTAGCGGATGAAACGGAAGAAAGCGCCGATGTTGCCGAAGATGCAGGCGGAAAGTTTGAAAATCTCGGTTCGATTTTAGGGGCAGTCGGAACTGCAATAGCCGCAACCGTGACGGCGATCGGTGCCGCTGCAGGGGCTGCTGTTTCGGCAATGGTCGATATGTCAAACGAAGCCGCTTTGTATGCCGATAATTTCATGACCCTGTCGACACAGACCGGCGTTTCCACAGAATCCCTGCAGGCGTACAGTTATGCTGCGGAACTGGTAGACGTATCTCTCGATACTCTCACCGGCTCTATGGCAAAACAGCTGAAAAGCATGACCAGTGCGGTGCAGGGTTCCAAAAACTATGTTGACGCATACGAACGGCTTGGGGTTGCCGTTACCGACGCGGAAGGCAATATGCGCGACAGTGAAGAAGTCTATTGGGATGTCATTGACGCGCTCGGTCAGATGGAGAATGAAACGGAGAGGGACAGTCTCGCTATGACCCTGCTCGGGAAAAGTGCGCAGGATCTGAACCCGCTCATTTCTCTTGGCGCAGATGCCCTCGGGGAACTGATGCAGGAAGCGGAGGACGCCGGTGCCGTTTTATCGGAAAACACGCTGAATTCGCTGCTTGAAGTTTCCGACGCCATGGAGCGGATGAACAGCAGCACGCAGGCCGCCCGGAACAACATGGGAACCTTATCGGCAGGTGCGCTCAGGGAATATTACAGCGGTGCCACGAATGTTATTCAGGATTTCACCAAAATTGTGCAGGAAGCTGCCAACGGCGGAGAAATCGGCGAGGACTTGACTACCGGACTGACCGAAAGCATCATCGGCATGGTGGACGGAATCGCCGCCGAAATCCCGGACATTCTGGACGTTGTCAGAAACATTTTTGAAAGCGTTGTCGAAGCTGCGGGGAACGCGATGCCCTCCGTAGTTGAGACGATTTCTACATATTTACCGGAACTGCTGTCTGCTGTCAGCGGAATGCTGCCGGAACTCTTGAAAATCATCGCTTCCATTCTCGGCGCGGTAGTGGAAAGTATATCATCGGCAATGCCTGAAATGGCGGCAGCGATTACACAAACACTGACGACCATTGCAGCAGCACTCATGGAAGCACTTCCAGAAATTATGGAATGCGGAGTTCAGATTGTGACTTCTTTGATTTCCGGTATTTCGGAAGCCCTGCCGGAACTGATTCCCGCCGCCGTGGAAGCCATCACAGCCATTGTGCAGGGGCTTATAGAACAACTGCCGCAGATACTTGAAGCCGCCCTGCAAATCGTTCTTGCGCTTGCTGAAGGACTGCTGGAAGCATTGCCGGAACTGATTGCGGCACTTCCTGCCATTATTTCCGGAATTGTCGATTTCATCATTGATGCCGTTCCGCAAATCGTTGAAGCGGGAATTACGCTTTTAACGTCCCTTGTGGATGCTCTGCCGGACATTATAACAGCCATCGTGGAAGCTATCCCGCAGATTATCGACGGAATCGTAACCGCCATTCTGGAAGCCCTGCCGCAGATTATAAAAGCCGGAATTAAACTTTTTACCGCGCTGGTGGAAGCTATGCCGGAAATCATTCTTGCGGTGGTGGAAGCCCTCCCCGAACTCATTGACGGTATTATCGAAGCCCTGATGAACTCCATTCCGCTGCTGATCGAAGCCGGAATCACGCTTTTTGTCGCCCTTGTGAGTGATGTTCCCTCCATCATTTCCGGACTTGTTAAGGCGGTGCCAGATATCATAGACGGTATCGTAAAAGCAATTGTCGGCAGTGTGGGAAAACTTGCGGATGCCGGAAAGCAGCTCATTCAAGGCTTGTGGCAGGGGATTTCGGATGCAAAAGACTGGCTGCTCGATAAAATCGGCGGGTTCTTTGGTGGTGTTGTTGACAGCATCAAGGACTTTTTCGGAATTCATTCGCCGTCCACGCTTTTCCGTGATGAAATCGGCAAATATCTCGCTGAAGGTATCGGAATCGGTTTTACAGACGAAATGGAAAATGTATCAAAGGATATGCAGGACGCCCTTCCGACGGACTTTGATACCGCTGTCAATGCCGCGTATGAATACAGTATCGGCGATGACGGGGAACGCTATTTTGAACTTGTTACCCCTATTTCCATCGGCGGTCAGAAGCTGACGAAGGTAGTTTCGCGGGTACAGTATAACACGAAATTAAACCGTGCAAGGGTTGTGGGGGTGAGTGCCGAATGAAAATCAATCTCATAAACGATGGTGTGATCCGTCCTGTGGATGCCCTAATAACCGCACGGATTCGGGACAGCCTTGACAGTGAATTCACGTTAAGTTTCACCCTGACGGAAATGGATACGCCCTATATCCATGACAATACCCTTGTACAGTACGGCGAACAGTATTTCCATGTCATAAGCTATCAGAAGGATAGAGAGGGAAAAAGCCCAACCTGTGCCGTGGAATGTGAACACGTTTCCTATTCTCTGAACGATGATGAATACAAATTGGAAGAATTCGTTTACAGCGGAAGTGCGGCTGGTGCGCTGACGGCTGTGCTGTCCGGAACCCCGATGAACGCCGGAACCGTGGAACCCACCGGGACGGTAAATATCAGTCTGACCGGCGGGACTCGGAAAGCTATTCTTATTTCCGTTGCCGCAATCATCGGCGGAGAAATCGAATATTCCGGGTACACCGTCAATCTTCGGAAACACCGGGGCAGCGTGGACTATATAGAGCTGCTGGAAACCGATAACGTGACCGATGTATCATACAGCCGTGATGTGCTGAGCGGTACGACAGCTTACAATATCCAGCTCGGACGGAAAACTATTCTTTCGTGCGGGGACAATGTGCATATCAAATTCACTCCGCTTGAAATCGACGTGCTGACTCGTATCACTGCCATTGAATACAATCCGTACAACACCAATGAAGTTGAAATCGAAGTGGGGGACTATGTTCCGGATATTCTTGATAATCTGCAAAAGACTCAAAACAAAGCGGACACCGCCCTGAAAACAGCAACGGACACCGTAAATTCTCTTTCCGACTATGCAAAGAAAAGTGAAGTTTCCGCGTCAATCGACACCTATGTGAACAGCGAGGCCGGCCGCGCATCAATTGTACTGTCGCTGAAGGGCACATATGTGGAGGAAAGCGACTTATCCGCATATACGAAAAAAACCGAACTTTCCGCAGAAATCGGAGCATACATTGACACTCAGGCAGGTACTGCAAAGATTATCAATAATCTCACAGGTACATTTGCAAAAACCGATGCACTCGGCAATTATGTGGAAAAGACTAAGCTGTCAACCGAAATCGGCTCTTATATCGACACGGCGGCAGGAACGGCGAAAATTATTTCTGCGGCTTCAGGCACATATCAGAAAAAATCCGACATGGGAGACTATGTCACAACAACCACGCTGAATACCTCAATTGCACAGTATATTGACTCGTTCACCGGAACGGCGAAGATTGTTTCTGCTTGTTCCGGAACTTACGCAAAACAGTCGGATCTGTCCGGATATGCTAAAGTGTCGGCGGTGACGTCCGTTGAACAATCCGTCAGTAACGTCGAAGCGAAAATATCGCTTACAGCATCATATGGCAGCGGCACAATCGGTTCCAACGTACGTGCGTTGCTGACTCTTGTCACAAATGCCGACAGCAGCAGTATCAAACTCAAAGCGGACGCAATAGAGCTCGACGGCACAGTATATATGAAAACGTCGGATTATGTTGCATCGGGCACTACGATGATACGCGGTGCGAAGATACAGACGTCGGATTTATACATCGAGCAGCTGAGAACCTCCGCCGGAAAGATAATCCTCGATTACTCAGGATCCACGGTATCTGTGGGCGGGGGAAACAGCAGTTCCGGCAGCTTTGCTACTATGAGCAATATCGACCTTTTTGCTTCCAGTGCAATCAGGATAGGGTATGGTTCAGTACAATGCGGCTTTTACTACGAATCAGCGCACTTTTCACTTCGAGCGGCAACATCGAGCGATATTTTTTATGTAGGAACCTCGACTTATCCTGTTGACTATATATACTGTGATAACCTGTACGTCGGCGGTACGAAAATCACAGGAGGCTCATCAAGCAGTACCGCAAAATATACTTCATTGCAGGTAGGCGGCACTTCATACTACTGGAAGATAGATGAAAACGCCATTATTCCGAGCTCAACCGCATCATCGTATTTCAACATTGGATCTGCAAGCTATCAGGTTAACAAACTGTATGCCAAAGAAATCTACATAAACGGCACATTGCTGTCAGCATCGGGAAGCTCACCAAAATTCACTTCATTGCAGGTGGGCGGCACTTCATACTACTGGAAAATCGACGAAAACGCCATCATACCGAATTCTACCTCAGTATCGTATTTCAAGATAGGCTCTTCGACTTACCCGGTTACCACACTGTACGCAAAAGAGATATATTTAGACGGCACAAAACTGACAGCGGGAGGAAGTTCATCCGGCGGCTCGTTTGCGGGCAGTAATGTTACAATGGGCGGAACGACAACATATTACATCACCTGCAATACATCTCGCGAACTGAGACCGTCGAGCGCATCGACCTCATACCCGTGCTATCTCGGAACGTCGTCATATTACTGGCATTACGCTTACATCGGGGCAAATACTGCCATGATAGGTTCGTCTGCCTCATCAAAGCTCGGATTCTTCGGAACAACGGCAGTGGCAAGACAGACGGTATCTTCTACAGCTACGGTTGCAACACTCATAACGGCACTGAAAAATTACGGCTTAATAGCTTAAATTTTAAGGAGAGGTAAAAAAATGAAAATGAAAGAACTCGTCGACGCTCTGCCGTCAATCAACAAAATCGCGAATCAGGAATTAAGTTCGCCGGTGCTTTACAGTGTGAACAAGCTGCTGAGCAAATTCGACGCGGAGCTGAAATTCTACGATAAACGGCGAATGGAGCTCATCGACAAATACTGCGAACAGAGCGACGGCAAAGTTATTCCGAAAAAAGAGACTGCGGAGGAGTTTGAAAAAGCAATGCGCGAGCTGCTCGACGTTGAGGTTGACGTTGGCGGCATCAAAAGGGTAGAGATTCCCGAGGATGAAAACATCAGGCTGTCGTACGCGGATCTGTGCGTCCTCGATGGATTTATCACAATAAAATGGAACGAAAGAGAGGTGGAGAAGGAGTGAACACAAACACAGAGGTTAAAAGTGTAGAGTACAAAAACAGCAAGCGAGTTGCTACGCTTACTCAGACGGTATCCCGCGCCGATGACTGTGAGGAATTAGGAAACCTGTATTTCAGACTGTCGGATATTTACAGACGTCTTGATATGGAGACAGATACAGATATTCAAACCGCGCTTTTGTCTGACAGAGACGCAATAATCACACAAATCAATACATTTACAGAGTATTTAGCCGGATATGACACCGCTGAAACCGAGTAAAGGACAATACATATGGAAGAAAATGTTATTCAAATTAATGTCATGAGGCGGATTGCGGAACGCTCAGGCGGTGTTAAAGCAATAGTGGCCGACAACACGGAGTACACAATGCAGTTTTTGTTTGACGCGGAGTGGCAGGCGTATCCGGCGAAAACGGTGCTATTTGTAAGGGACGACGGACTTTGTTATCCTCCGGTAATAATGGAGGGAGACAGCTGCAAAATACCGCGGATAAACGGGACAGGTCATATACGCATCGGTGTAACCGCAGGAGACATAATAACGACTACGCCGGCCGAAATCCGTGTGCTGCGCTCAGTCCTCGAAGCGTCCGGTCAGGTGCTGGATAAACCGGATGATAATGTATGGGCTTGCGTAATAGAGCAGCTGCAGCTGTTGAACGCCGCTAAGCTCAACCCCATCCCGAAAACCGACGACATGACACAGCCGGTCGGACGTGACGAGCAGGGGCGACTGTGGGCACCTCCTTCGGGCGGCGGAGGCAGCGGACTTCCCGCAATCACCGAAGAAGACGAGGGACGTGTGCTGACGGCATCGGGCGGTGTGGCGGTGTGGAGAGAATTGCCCAAATACACCGGCGAATACAGCGTAACTCCATCGGCAGAGAGCGCGCAGACACTTGAGACCGCACAGAAGTATCTCGACGACAACGTGACTGTCGAAAAAATCCCCACATACGAAGTGTCAAACGATTCCGGCGGAGCTACGCTTATCATCGGAAATGAATCAATGAAAGCATAAAAATAATAAAAAAGGAGTAATAAATGGCTACAAATCAGTACATCAACAAAGTAATTGTTGGCACCGAAACAAAACTTGACCTGTCCGCCGACACCATTACGCCGGACAAGCTCGCTTCGGGAATCACAGCTCACGATAAAAGCGGAGCACCCATCACGGGTACGAATACATATGATGTCGACTCCACTGACGCAACCGCCGCAGTTGCAGAGGTGCTTGAAGGCAAAACATTTTACGCCCGCGGGCAGAAAATGACGGGTACCATGCCGAACAACGGGAAACAGGACGGAACCATCACAACAAAAGCCCAGCAGATTTCGGTTGCACAGGGATATCACGACGGCAGCGGAAAAGTACAGATTTCGTCCACCGAACAGGCAAAAATCATAGCCGGCAATATCAAGCAGGGCATTACCATCCTCGGCGTTGAGGGTTCACTCGAACCATCGTCTGATGTTAAAGCGCACGCAAAATCCGTAACACCAACATTCGCTGAACAGGTAGTGCTGCCGGATGATGGCTATGATTATCTCTCACAGGTGACTGTTGCGGCTATCCCCGTGACGGAGACAGACAATTCAGCTGGCGGTGTAACGCTTAAGATTGGAGCGTAAGTTATGCCGATTAACAAAGTTGTTGTTAATGACGAAATAAAACTTGACTTAACTGGCGATACAGTAACGCCTGAGACAATGACTGCCGGTACAACCGCGCACAATGCCGCCGGAGAGACGATTGTTGGAAGTATGTCTTTTTCGACAATTTACACAGGAGCGTCTGCGCCGGACGATTCGCTCGGTGTTGACGGTGATATATTTTTAGTGGTGATATAATGAGCGTGATCAAGTTAAATCCATATGAATTCCTGGGTACAGATTCTTTTTCAGCCACCGATACAGATAAACCGATTGGGCAGGACGAAACATCTGAGGTTTACGCACAGTTTGCGATGAACACAGGAGGTGCTGCACAGACAAGTGCGTTTTACAGTGTCGAAAAAATAGAAATCCCAGACAACGCTGTAATCAATTCGGTTTCATGCACCGCTAAAGTACAAACAAGTAACAGCAGTATTGTGGTCGCAGGAAACAATTATTTACAGATCTATAGCGGGTCAACACTTAAGGCGAGGTCGGATGTTTGGGGTACTAAAAATGCAACTACGATTACTGTATCATCACCAGAATGGACGCTGGATGAAATCAACGAACTGAAAATTGCAATTTTTGGCTCAAGAGGATATTTACAGACAAGTTCGTCACAATGGATGCGATTTTACGGGGCTACAGTCACCATCGAATACACCGAACCATCTGGCAATAGAATGTATGTCAAAATCGGAAATACATGGACGGAATGCACCGGTGTTTACAAAAAAATAAACGGGGTATGGGTTGCACAGGACGATTACTCCGCAGTTTTTGACGCAAACGTAAAATACATAAAAACGGAGGCACAATGACCACAATACTATCGGCAGTGATCTCGGCAGCGGCGGCAATCGTCGTGTCGCTGATCAACTCGAACT
>JBJFHS010000256.1:0-2428 GCA_051893885.1 Eubacteriales bacterium | reverse complement strand
CTCGGCGAAAGTATCCCTGCGGTCGGCTTCTCGATCGGATTTGAGCGGCTCTGCGCAAGTCTCCTCGAGCAAAAATATGAAATCCCCTCGCAGAAGAAAAAATTCGCCGTTATATATAATGAAGAAAACTTCACCGACGCGCTCCGTTATGCCGATAGCATCCGCGGTGAATACGACGTCGCGATGTATCAGTCCATCAAAAAACTCGGCAAGCTGTTCTCAAAGCTCGAGGAAAGCGGTTTTTACGGCTGCCGCGTCATGGGTCAGGATGAAGTGAAGTATTTTAAAAAATAAATTTTTTCAAAAATAATTTCAAAAAAATTCGCTTTAATCCGGCAAAACGATTGACAAAACGCAAAAAAAGTGTTATCATATTCCTATGTATTTTAAATGCGGCGACGGAAAAAAGTAGTGCGGCGGCTCATCCAAAGAGAAATGACGGTTGGTGCGAGTCATGAAAAACCGGCGTGCGAATACGCTTCCCGAGCAGCGCACCGAAAGATTTGATTTTTGTAAAGTTAAATCCGCGTAGGCTGCGACGTCCGATAAACGTTACAATATCAGGGCAATTTATGCCTGCTGAGGCTGTGTCCGTGAGGGCATGGCAAATTGAGGTGGTATCACGGTTTATTTCGTCCTCTGTTATAGCGGTATTGACGCTGTGGCGGGGGGCTTTTGTCATATGTTCACAAAAAATTATCATCCGATTTGGAGAATTATACAATGGTCATAACCGATTTACTTGAAAGAAACGCAAAACTCTACCCTGACGAGGTGGCTCTTGTCGAAATCAACCCCGCCAACCAGCCCGACATGAACACGACGTGGCGCGAATTTTCGCTGATCGAGGCTACTCCGGGCGAAAAATACCGCCGCGAAATGACTTGGAAGGAGTTCGACACAAAGGCAAACCGTTTCGCAAACCTGCTTCTCACCCGCGGAGTCAAAAAGGGAGACAAGGTCGCGATCCTGCTGATGAACTGCCTTGAGTGGCTGCCGATTTACTTCGGAATTCTGAAAACCGGCGCGCTCGCTGTCCCGATGAACTACCGCTATTCCGCAGACGAGATAAAATACTGCTCCGAGCTCGCCGACGTCTCCGTGCTAATCTTCGGCCCCGAGTTCACCGAGCGCGTCTCCACGGTATTCCTCGACCTGCCGCTCATCAAGAACTACTTCTTCGTTGGAAAGAATCCGCCGGATTTCGCCGACAGCTACGACAGGCTTGTGACGTTCTGCTCCTCAGTTGCTCCCGCTGTTGAATACGACGAGGACGACGACGCTGCGATTTACTTCTCGTCCGGCACCACCGGCTTCCCGAAGGCGATTCTGCACGCGCACAAAGCCCTGATCAACTCCTGCCGCGTTGAGCAGAAGCACCACGGTCAGACGCGCGACGACGTTTTCCTCTGCATCCCGCCGCTCTACCACACGGGAGCGAAAATGCACTGGTTCGGCAGCCTTATCAGCGGAAGCCGCGCGGTAATTCTCAAGGGTGTGTCGCCCGAGTGGATTCTGAGAGCGGTTTCTGAGGAGCGCGCTACGATAGTCTGGCTTCTCGTGCCGTGGGCTCAGGACATCCTCGACGCAATCGACCGTGGGGATGTCAAACTCGAGGACTACCGCCTGTCACAGTGGAGACTCATGCACATCGGAGCTCAGCCCGTTCCGCCGTCACTCATCAAGCGCTGGAAAAGTGTATTCCCGAATCACCAGTACGACACGAACTACGGACTTTCGGAGTCGATCGGCCCCGGTTGCGTGCATCTCGGCGTGGAAAACATTGAAAAGGTCGGCGCAATCGGCATCTCCGGCTATCTCTGGGAGACGGACATCGTCACGCCGGACGGAAAAAGCTGTGCGCCTGAGGAAGTCGGCGAGCTCATCGTCAAGGGCCCCGGCGTGATGAAGTGCTATTACAAAAACGAGGAAGCCACACGTGAAATCCTCAAGGACGGCTGGCTCTACACCGGAGACATGGCCAAGCGCGACGCGGACGGGTTCATCTACCTCGTCGACCGCAAAAAGGACGTCATCATCACCGGCGGCGAAAACCTCTACCCCGTTCAGATTGAGGATTACCTCCGCCAGAACGACAAAATCAAGGATGTGGCCGTAATCGGTCTGCCCGACGAGCGCCTCGGTGAAATTGCCGCCGCGATTATCGAGCTGAAGCCGGAAGCAAGCGCAACTGAGGACGAAATCAACGAATTCTGCCTCGGTCTGCCGCGCTACAAACGCCCGAGAAAGATAATTTTCGCCAAAGTCCCGAGAAACCCCACCGGCAAAATCGAAAAGCCGAAGCTGAGAGAAATCTACTGCGGCGGCCGTCTCGTTGAAGCTCAGACCACAAGATAAAGTGAGTTTGCAGGGGGGAACGGGGGGACGCGGACGCTTCTTGTAAGAAGCTTGGCAAGAACTTCAGAAA
>JBJFHS010000255.1:0-2432 GCA_051893885.1 Eubacteriales bacterium | reverse complement strand
GAGGGCTTCGGCGCGAGCCCTCTTATGAATCACCCGCGCCGCGATTTCGTTATTGTTAAGTAGTTGAGAATTCGCGCGACGGTACTTTTAGTTTGGGTTTAGCACGTATGACGGAAACTGAAATTTATTAGCAATCCCTCGCGAACACGCTTAAAAAGACGAAATTGTTCGGACGGAATATGCTAACCGCGGATGGGAATACCTTGTTTTTTCTTTATTTTATCAAGTGAAGTGAACCCTTGGTATTCCTTATGCGGTTAGCATATTGTCCCTCCGGCGTGACAGCTGCATACGGTGTTTGCGAGGTAGCTCTCCACTACTCAACTGACGTAACGACGACAAGCCTGGATTCATAAGGAGGTGGCTTCGGAACCTCCTTATGCGCCGCCTGCGTAAGGCATTCAATTAATTTTAAAAGGCATCGCCTTTTATTCCTCTTTCCCGTCGAGACGAAAAAATACGCATTTTTCCCTTGATAGCTTAAATATAATATGGTATAATAATATTTATGCGGAGAATAACAGATGAAGAAATTTTTGCCCGCAGTGCTGCTTTTATGCCTGATAATCATGCTGCCGTCGTGCGGCGAGGGAAAAACAAGGCAGGAAAACAAAAAAATCGACGGCTATATCACACAGGACGCTTCATTTACCCTCACCTTTCCTCCCACCTATGACGGGGGAGAGTGTGTCGCGGCGGACTGCGTCAGAACAGCCTCCTCCGTTACGCTTGAGCTGACCTCTCCTCAGCGTTCCGCCGGAATCACGGTCAAACTCGATCTGCCCTCCGGCACTTCATCCCTCGTTTTTTCAGACGGCGTCAACGGCGTCAGCGGTGTCAACGGGGTTAATGTTCCCATGTCTGCGGAGGCATCGGCGGGGCTTTCTGAGGTTTTCCGTGCGCTGTTTCCGCAGTCGTACACAATCGCGGCGTCGGAGGACGGTGAAAACAGGCTCATTCTCAGCGACAGCGGCTCATCCCTTGTCGATAAAACCGGGTCTCCCGTCAGAATCATCTGCGGCAGCCGCGAAATTGCCGTTTCATCATTTGCCGCGAAGTAAGTTAATACGCGATTCAACAAAAGCAGCCCTAAAAATATACATTGTTATAAAGAAAGAGGCGAAACCGTGCGAATTTTTCATTCACGTTTGTGCGGCGTTATCGCATGGTTAATAAAATGAAACATAAAAACATAGCGTACATCAGCACCGCCGCGCTGCACGACAACTATAGAGCAATCGAAAAAATCACCCGGGAAAACTCGCCCTCTCACCCGCCGAAGATAATCGCCGTGGTAAAAGCCGACGCATACGGTCACGGGATAGAAATCGTTGCGGGAGCTCTGGGGGATGCGGGATGCTCGTTTTTTGCGGTTTCCTCAGAGGAGGAGGCAGTCGAGCTGCGCGGAATCGAAAAAAAGAACGGACGCGAGCCGGAGATTTTAATCCTCAGCCGCATTTCCCCCGAAAACGTGCCCGACATGATAGAGAAAAACATAACTGCGGCAGTCACCTCGTACGACAACGCCATCTCACTCGCGGAGGCGGCAAAGGAGTGCGGCGGGCGGCTTAAAATTCACGTCAAGCTCGACACCGGCATGAACCGCGTTGGTTTTTCCGCCCGTGAGGAAGACGCAGAATCGACCGCCGACATGATTAAGGAGCTGTCCGAGAGCGGCGGACTCTCACTCGAGGGGGTATTCACGCATTTTTCGAGCGCAGACGACGAGCTTCTGGACCACAGAATCATCGAAGAATACGCTCAAGTCGGCGGCTACACGAAGATGCAGCTGTCGCGTTTTACGCATATGCTTGATTTGCTCAGCGAGCGCGGAGTTGATGCGGGGCTTATACACGCTTCAAACAGTGCGGCGATTTTGACCCTGCCTGAGGCGTATTTCGGTGCGGTCAGGGCGGGGATAATCCTTTACGGACTGATGCCGAACGGTGCGGAGGACGAAAGGTTCACCCCTGCGATGCGCTTTGAATCCACGGTGACTCACCTGCACGAGATAAAAAGGGGTGAGCGGGTGAGCTACGGTGCGGTATTTACTGCCGAGCGGGACATGAAGATAGCGACGATTTCCGCGGGGTATGCAGACGGCTTTGAGCGTGCGTACACTGGCTGCGAGGTTGAGATCGGCGGGAAAAAGTACCGTCAGGTGGGCAGAATCTGCATGGACCAGTTCATGGCGGACGTGACGGGGAACGACGAGATAAAGGTGGGCGACCGGGCTGTGCTATTCGGCGGAAAAAGCGGGGAGAGCACGAATGCGCTGGCGCGGCTTGCCGGAACTATAAACTACGAGGTAGTTTGCAAGATCAGCAAAAGGGTTTGCAGGAAAAAGGAATAAGGAATAAAACTCTGCGAGTTTTAGATTGATTTTATGCCGGGCAGCCGGCAGCTGCATAAGAGGGCTTCGGCGCGACCCC
>JBJFHS010000254.1:0-2444 GCA_051893885.1 Eubacteriales bacterium | reverse complement strand
GCTTCTCATGACGGTGGAGTTGAGGCAATGGGAATCGACACATGGGGCGTTGACTACGGTTATCTCGATAAATCCGGCACAATGCTCTCGAATCCCTACCACTACAGAGACACGAGAACGGATGATATCCAGCCCTATGTTTTCTCAAAATACGCTTCAAAGAGCGAGATTTATTCGATAACCGGAATTCAGTCGCTCAATTTCAACACGATTTATCAGATTGCTGCGGACTTGCGCGACAGACCGTGGGTGGTTGAAAACGCCGAAAGCCTTCTCCATATGCCCGATTTGCTCGCGTATATGCTCACCGGCGTGAAGTCGAGCGAATACACCATCGCTTCAACAGGTATGCTCCTCGACGCCGAAAAGAGAGATTATGCATATTCTCTTATCAAAAAGTTCGGCATACCCGAGCAGATATTCCAGCCGATCGTCCAGCCGGGAAGCCTCTGCGGAAAGCTCATTCCTTCAATTGAGGAGGAAACCGGAAATACAGGGCTCTCCGTTATGAAAATAGCGTCCCACGACACAGCGAGTGCAGTTCTGTCAGTTCCC
This sequence comes from Eubacteriales bacterium, assembly GCA_051893885.1. Lineage (GTDB taxonomy): Bacteria > Bacillota > Clostridia > Oscillospirales > CAG-272 > UMGS1696. The sequence goes on along the minus strand of JBJFHS010000254.1, from coordinate 1,889 downwards.
GCAGTCAAAAAGGACTTCCTCTACATATCAAGCGGAACATGGTCTCTCATGGGAACCGAAACCGACACTCCTGTCAGAACGGAGCTCTCAGAAAAGTATGACTTCACAAACGAGGGCGGCGTTTTCGGAACAATAAGACTTCTTAAGAATATCATGGGTCTGTGGCTCGAGCAGGAATCGCGCCGCCAGTGGAAGAGGGAAGGAAAGAGCTACACATTTGACGAACTTTCCGAACTCGCACTTGCCTCAAAACCGCTTCAGTCGATTATCAATCCCGACGACCAGATTTTCTCTCCCGCCGGAAATATTCCCGAGAGAATCCGCGAATACTGCAGAAATACAAACCAGCACGTACCCGAAAATCCGGGAGAAATTGTCAGATGTATTTTTGAATCCCTCGCGCTCAGATATCGCTGGACCGCAGAACGCCTTGAAGAAATGACAGGCAAACACTACGATGTTATCAATATCGTCGGCGGCGGAACAAAGGAAGAAATGCTCTCACGCTTTGCTGCGGAAGCTTCCGGAAAAACCGTTTACGCAGGCCCCGTCGAAGCTACAACTCTCGGAAATGTGGCAATGCAGCTTATCTCACTCGGCGAAATTTCCGATATGTGGGAAGCAAGACGTGTAATAGCTGATTCGTTTGAAATCAAAACATACGAACCGACATCCGAAAACAAAGCACAGTGGGACGAGGCATACGAAAGATTCCTCGGTCTCATAGGCTGAACAATTCTATAGTTTTAATAAAAGGAAGGAATGCGATATGAACACACAGAAGGCTCTTGAAATTGCAAGAGAAATTTATTCACGTTACGGAGTAGACGTTGACGCGGCTATCGAAAGCGTAAGAAAAACTCCGGTTTCCATTCACTGCTGGCAGGGAGATGACGTCGGTGGATTTGAGGCCGGCGACGGAGACCTCACAGGCGGAATCCAGTCAACAGGTAACTACCCCGGAAAGGCGCGCAACATAGACGAACTCAGAAAAGACTTCGAATTTGCTGCAAAGCTCATCCCGGGTAAGAAAAAGTTCTCACTCCACGCAATTTATCTCGATGCTCAGGGCAAAAAGGTCGAGAGAAACGAAATAGCTCCCGAACACTTTGCTTCATGGGTTGACTGGGCTAAGGAAAACAACCTCGGACTTGACTTTAACCCCACATTCTTCTCTCATCCTCTCTCCGCAGACGGATTCACACTCTCAAACGACGACCCCGCAATCAGAAAATTCTGGATCGAACACGGCATCGCGTCCCGTAAAATCTCTGAGTATTTCGGACGTGAAATCGGCGAAACATCCGTAAACAACCTCTGGATTCCCGACGGATTCAAGGATATTCCCGTAAACCGTGCGAAGAAGAGAGAAACTCTCGCTCAGTCCTACGCTGAAATCTTCGAGGAAAAGCTCGACGAAAAATACACTCTCGACTCTGTTGAAAGTAAAGTCTTCGGTATCGGCGTTGAAAGCTGCACCATCGGCTCTCAGGAATTCTATATGGGCTGCGCTATGAAGCACCACAAGCTCATCACCCTTGATACCGGTCACTTCCACCCCACAGAACTCGTTTCCGATAAGATTTCAAGCACTCTCCAGTACCTCGACGGCGTAATGCTCCACGTATCCCGCCCTGTTCGCTGGGACTCCGACCACGTAGTAATCTTCGACGACGAGCTTAAAGCAATCGCATCCGAAATCAAGCGCGGCGGATATGAGGACAGAGTACATATCGGTCTTGACTTCTTCGACGGATCCATCAACCGTATAGCTTGCTGGGCAATCGGCGCAAGAAATATGCAGAAGGCTCTCCTCTGGGCTGCTCTCGAACCCGTCAAAATGCTTCAGAAGTTTGAGGCTGAGGGCGACTTCACTTCACGCCTTGCAT
>JBJFHS010000253.1:0-2452 GCA_051893885.1 Eubacteriales bacterium | reverse complement strand
ACGACGAAAACGGTAAAATGGTGCACTACACTCCCATCGACGGCAGCATTCACGAGGGTCCGCGCTACACCGACAACGGCTTCTGGGACACCTACCGCACTGTTTACCCTCTGTTCACGATGATTGCGCGCGATGAGTTCGCAGAAATGCTCGAGGGATTTGTGGGTGACTACCGTGAGTGCGGCTGGCTCCCGAGATGGATCTCCATCGGCGAGGTCGGCTGTATGCCTTCAACCCTCATCGACGCAGTTATCGCCACAGCAGTAGTAAACGGAATCGGCTCCAGAAAGGTCTGGGAGGAAGCCCTTGAGGGTATGCTCAACCACGCTAACCACAACGGACCTCTGCCGCGATTCGGACGCAACGGTGCCGAGCTCTACTGCAAATACGGCTATGTTCCCCGCGATGAATTCAGAGAGAGCGTCAACCTCACTCTCGATGCGGCTTACGGCGACTGGTGCATCGCAGTTGTGGCAAAGGCTCTCGGACGCGACGACCTTGTTCCCGAATACGAACGCCGCGCGAAAAACTACGCAAACATATTCGACAAGGAAACAGGCTTCATGAGAGGCCGCGACAAGGAAGGAAAGATGGCGGACGGCTTCGACCCGATCAAATGGGGCGGCGAATACACCGAGGCTGCGGCATGGCAGTCAACATTCGCTGTACCGCACGACATCGAAGGTCTGGCTGAGCTGATGGGCGGCAAAGAAAAGCTCGTTGAAAAGCTGGACGAATTCTTCGCTACTGAGCCGAACTACAGAGTTCACGGTTACGGCGGAGAAATTCACGAGATGACTGAGATGGCGGCGGTTGATTACGGTCAGTGCGCTATTTCCAACCAGCCTTCGTTCCACATCCCGTACATTTACGCTTACCTCGGAGAGACCGAAAAGGCGCGTTACTGGGTTCACAAGATGGCTCTTGAGGCGTTCTCCTACGAAAACGACGGCTTCCCGGGCGACGAGGACAACGGCACAACCGCAGCATGGTATGTTTTCGCCTGCCTCGGAATGTACCCGCTCTGCCCCGGAAAGAAGGAATTCGTGAAGATTCCCCCGATTGCTAAGGAATGGAAAATCGCTGAGTAATATCCTGATATAAAATATTCACTGAAGCATAATTTTTTATTCCCTCTGATTTTATACCAAATCGGAGGGGATTTTTTTCACATCTTTGTTTTATTTTGCTATATAATCCCGCCGCGATTTCGTATATAATTTTATACACAGTTTCTGCAAAGGATATATTTAAATGAAGAAAAAAAACAGCTTCGCCGCGGTGGATATTGTTTTCATTGTCGTCATCTGCGCGCTGATTTATATAAAGTCGTTTTCGTTTTACAGCCACCTATCGCTTGCATCGTTTCCACCGGTTTTTGCGGCGGCTACGTCGGGTATTTTCCTTTTGATTTTCACGCTTTGCTCACTTGTATCGATCAAAGGCGCAAAAACCACTGTGATGGTCATATATACAGTAATTTCGGTATTCATGGCGGTCGACTCGGTTTATTATTCGTACGCTTCAAAACTGCCATCCGCTGCGCTTCTCTCAATGGCATGGCAGATCGGAGGCGTCAGCGACACGGTGCTGGAACTGATTAAGCCGCGCCACGTCATGCTAATCTTTGACCTGCCCTTCTGGCTTATTTTTCGCATTAACCGCGAGGATCTGAAGACAAAATTCCCGTCTGTTTCCGAAAAACTCTCGTCCGTTATACTAAAATCACAAAAGCTGTTTTACATCCCGTCATGTGCCGTTATTTGCGCTGTCGGAGTGCTTATTGCGCTGTTTCCCGATTTTGAGCCGGAATATATGGCGAACGAGCTTTTCTGCTACCACATATCCGATTTTTACGAAACTCTCTCCGACTTCACCTCGGACTACACTGTCGACAAGGCAGAATACACCTCGCCGGACTACAGCGAAAATGAATACTACGGTATAGCCGAAAACAGGAACGTATTCATCATTCAGGTTGAGGCGATGCAGAATTTCGTGATCGGCGCGGAGTACGAGGGTCAGGTTATCACGCCGAACCTCAACGCAATGATCGGCGAGGACACAATATACTTCGACAACTATTATTACCAGATCGGCGGAGGAAACACGGCTGACGCTGAATTTGCGGTGAACAATTCCCTTTTCGCACCTCAGTCCGAAGCGGCTTACGTGAAATATGCCGACAACGACTACCACGGGCTTCCGTTTCTGCTGAAGGACAACGGTTACAGCGGGGCGCACGTTTTCCACGGCTACACGGAGTCGTTCTGGAACAGAAAATACGCATATGTCAATCAGGGCTTTGACGATTTCACCGCGCTTGAGGAGCTTGAACAGACCGATATGTTCCCGATGGGGCTGTCCGACCGCGAGATGTTCCGTCAGTCACTTGAGTTAATCAAAACATATGAGGAGCCGTTTTACGCCTTCTATATTACGGTTTCGTCGC
>JBJFHS010000252.1:0-9674 GCA_051893885.1 Eubacteriales bacterium | reverse complement strand
GTTCGTAATCCCGAAGACGGTAAGCGAAGAACGCACTCCTATGATCGGCGCTTTCCTTGAAGCCATGTGCTCCGCAAGCAAGTCCACTGTAATTGATGCGTACTTCGACACCGCGCTCAAATCAAAATATTCACGTGACAGCGATTCCGCCGCAATGCTCGATATCATCGTGTCCGGCTTCAAGCTCGACCCCGCATGGATGTACTGCACGCAGCTCAACAACATCGCGCACAATATGCTCCGCAACCCTGTCCGTTCAAACAGCAACGACATCGCCTCCAAATACGCAAAATATGAGAAAGGCTACGTCAAATTCCTCGGCAAGCTGAACGATAAATTCATGGCACTCGAAGACTGAGCATTTTACAAAATCCTTTGCAGCACTCACGACTGATTTTCTCCGCCGACAAAATCGAGAATCTCCCTCGCGGTCTCGTCTCGGCATGAATCGTTCAGAATCTCGTGGCGGCAATTGTCGTACAGCCTGATTCTGACATTGCATCCGGCGGCGGAGAGATTGTCGTACACCTCTTTTACACCTCTGCCATAGTCTCCGACCGGGTCATCAGCTCCCGAGACAAGCAGAACCGGCATATCCCCTCTGACTGAGTAAAGGGATTTGAACCACGATTTTTTGTTCGTTTCGCGGTTCAGCGTCATGAGGTCTTTCATCGCGCTGAGGGTGAACTTGAAGCTGCAGAATTTGTCGTTTCTGTACTTTTCTCGGATTCCGGCGTCCGTTGTGAGCCATGCGTTGCTCTCGTCCTCGCCGAACCTTTTTGAAAAGCTTCCGAACGCCATTTTATCGACAAAAGACGAAACGTACTTCTCGCCCTTGAACAGCTCCATCACGCTCACCAGTGCGATTCCGATGCCGGCTGCCGGATTCCTGCCTCCCGTTCCCATGATTATGAGTTTGTCGGGGTTCACGTAATGCACCGCGGAATACCGCACGATGAACGAGCCCATGCTGTGACCCATCAGGCAATAGGGGAGCTTTTCGCCGAAATCGTGCCTGACCGCGTCGCTGAACAGCTTCACATCCTCCGCAAGGCGCTTGTATCCGTCCTTATGCGCGATGTAACCGAGCTCGGATTCGTCCTTGGCGGTGCGTCCGTGGCCGAGGTTGTCGTATCCGAAGCAGACATACCCCGCCTCCGCGATTTTTCTCATGAACGCGTCGTAACGCTCGATATGCTCGCACATTCCGTGGACGACGTGGAACAGGCCCCTGATTTCCCCGCCCGGGATATATACGTGTCCGGCGAGAGTGTGGAGCTTGTCGGATGACTTCACATTATATTCGGTTTTTACTATACTCATTTTTCCCTCCGTTTGATTTATTTAAATTATATGCAGTCTTAGGCATATGAATAAGCCAAAAAACTCCCGATTCTGTGTTTTTCGAGCAGAGTACGGGAGTTTTTTTGCGCTGTTATGCAGTTTTATTCGTCGAGGAACGCGATAACGTCATCCTTGGGCTTGTAACCGACGGACACCCTTTTCGTCTCTCCGCCTTCGAGGTAGACAAGGGTGGGGATTGACATTACGCCGAATTTCTGTGCGAGCTCGCTCTCCTCGTCAACGTTGACCTTGCAGAAAACGATATCGTCTCTCTCGTCCGAAATTTCGTCTACAATCGGAGAGAGCATCCTGCATGGACCGCACCACGGAGCCCAGAAGTCGATGAGCACGGGCTTTTCGCTTTTTTCAACTATATCTTCGTATTCTTCCGCTGTAAGTTCGATGATTGCCATTTTTTTCTCCTTTGATTAGTTCATTTTTCTTAATCAGAATTATGCTTATGGTAACATTATACCCCGCAATAATGAATATATTAATGCAATATGTCGAAAATAGTGTTAATTTTCAGAAATTTTTTCCGGAATTATTTCCGAGTCCAAGTCTATCCAGACCGGAAGAAAGCCGCATTTCAGTGCGATTCTCTGCGAGTGAATGTTCGACAGCCCCGTTCCGTAATACGGTATCTTTCCGCGTCGGAAAATTTCATCCCTGAGCTCCGATACAAGCGCCGCCCCGATTCCGCGTGAACGGTACTCGCTCTTTACGTCGATTCCAATCTGCCACCAGTCGGGAGCGTCCGCGGAGCACCCTGCCATTCCGATGATTTTTCCGTTTTCATACGCCATAACCGCGAGCACGTCAGGCCTGTCGGGGTTTTCGGTTGGGTTGAGCGCGTTCGGAAATTCTCCAGTGCCGTAGAACTCGGAAAATTCGCCCTCCTCGCGCCACTTCAGAGTCAGGCTGTGCGGTATTTTCGTCATTTCGCCGACCGGCAGGCGCATATGGTGCGTTATTGAAAGCTGATAACCGTACGGCTCGAGGATTCTGTCGATCTGCCGCAGATAGTTGTGCTCAAGCAGTCGTCTCGGTTCGCTCGCGGTGGAAATCAGCTTCTGAAGTTCGTCGTGAATTCTCTCGTCCGCCGAAATCACGGTGCTCATTCCGGTCGAAGCAAGGCGGAAAAAGCTCGGCTCGCGCGAAAATTTTCTGCATTTTTCATTCAGCGCAGGCGTTGTGAGCGTTGTTTTTGCACTCGTAAAATCCTCGGCCCGGCAGTTGTTTTCCGCTGCGAGCAGGTCGTAAAGTCTTTCGTACAGCTCTTTTTTATTCATCATATTTCACATTCATCCGTTGTTTTTTTCGTTGGATTCCACAATTTTTTTGTCAATAATGTTTAACATATACTCCGCATATTCGGTCAGAATGTCCTCGTCGAACTCTGCGGTTATCTCCCCCGTGTAATCGGCGAGCGCGGAATCTATAATTTTTCTGAATTTTGCCGGAATTATCCCGCGCACATCCTCACCGCCCTGCTTTTTCGAGCGCACAATGCCGTCCTCAAAGTACATCAGGCTCCGCGCGAGGTTGAGAACTGTGTAAACCGGCTCGGTGCGGATATTTTCTCTCGCCTCTCCGATGTCGTTCATCACGCTGTCGAGGTAGTATTTCTTCGGAATTTCGCCGAACATTCTGCCGGTTTCCTCTCCGTACAGCGCAATTCCGCTTTGTTTTATAACCGTAAAATGCGCCGCCAAGTCCTTATCCGTGCCGTTCATATCGCGGCAGAAGCCCTCGATGTCGTTTTGGCAGCGTGATTTGTGAAAATTCGAGTAATGCAGCTCAAACGGCGTGGGATAAACGAAATCGCGGCAGTATTTTTCGAGCACGACGCTTGTCTCAAGTCCCTTGTCTGGCGCGGATTTGTCAAGTTCAAGCATTTCGCGGATAAAATTCACTTTTTCGCTGAGCTCCGGCGGATTTTTTACCGCTGCGATGAAGTCGATGTCGCTTTTGGCGGGGTTATAGCATCCAAGCGCAGCCGAGCCGTGCAGGTACACTCCGGACAGATTGCCGCCGAGCGATTTTTTGCAGGCTTCAACAATTTTTTCGAGAATTTCCGTCATTCAACCACCCTCGTCTTTGAAAGGTCCGCCCTGTGATAGTAGATGAATGTGGAAAGGCTGCACACGAACCATCCCGCGGGATATCCCATGGCTATCGGTATGATTTCGTTTGAGATGAAGTTCGCCATTATGAACAGGTAAATCTGCCGGAAAAGGACGAACGAGCAGAGCATGATAATCATCGGAACCTTGCTGTTGCCCGCCCCTCTCAGCGCGCCGGAATAAACCTGATTGACGCAGCACAGCACGTAGAACGGGGAGATGTATCTGAGAAGCATCGCGCCGCACTCAACCACCTCGGGTTTGTCGTTGAAGAATCCTACAAGTCCGGGTGCGAAAAACATCACCGGAATCATCAGGACAACTGTAGAAACAACCGACATGGCGAGCGAGTTTCCGACTCCTTTTTTCGCGCGCTCAACCTGATTCACGCCGAGGTTCTGTCCGACAAACGTAGTCGAAGCCAGTGCTATGGACTGCATCGGAAGCAGAATTATCTGGTCGATTTTGGAGTACGCCGTCCAGCCCGACATGACATCCGGCCCGAAATAATTGATATACGACTGCACAAAAACGTTTGAAAACGAGGTTACTGCCATCTGAACTGCGGCGGGAATTCCGACTTTTATGATTTTGCCGAGCATTTTCCACGACACCTTCAGCTCCCTCAGGCTCAGCCGGACGCACGAATTTGCTTTGATCAGCGTGATTATGACAAGGACTGCCGACACGCCCTGAGCTATGACCGTAGCGTACGCGACTCCCTCGACGCCCATTTTCAGCCCGATGACGAAAAACAAGTCAAGCGCGGTGTTCAGGACTGCAGAGACGACAAGGTAATAAAACGGGCGCTGTGAATCCCCTACCACACGCAGAATACCTGCGCCCATGTTGTAAATCATAAGCCCGATCACGCCGGCAAAATAAATCGTAAGGTATGCGGAGGACTCCGGAATTACGCTTTCGTCCGTGTTCATAAACCGAAGCATGAACGGGGTCATTGAAATTCCGACAAGTGTAAAAATCACGCCGAGGACAAGCGTCATTATTAGTGATGTATGTACGGTTTTTTTCACGCCGTCATTGTTTTTCGCGCCGTAATACTGTGAAATTACAACTCCCGCGCCGCTTGAGAGGCCCATAAAAAATCCGATAAGCATATTTATAATGGGACCGACCGAGCCGACCGCCGCGAACGCCTCATTGCTGACGTAGTTTCCGACGACCCATGTGTCAACGGTGTTATATAGCTGCTGGAAAATATTTCCTATAAAAAGAGGCAGCGCAAAGCCTATGATCTGCGAATTTATGCTGCCATGAGTCATGTCGACATCGTGACGCCTGAGTTTTCGCACAACATTCTGAGACAGGGACATTATTTTTTACCTATTTTTTATTTTTTAGTTTTTTTCATTCCGTTTTATATAATACTACACCAATTTGTAAAAGTCAAGTAAAACAGCCCTTTTGTCACGGACATCACAAATTCTCCCGAAATCACAAAAATGTACCGCAGATGTGCATTGTGCTGTGATATTGCGGGATAATATTTGATATTATTGTCAATAATTCCACATAAATCTTATTGACAACTCTGTATTTACATGATATAATTGAGAAAATCAAAAATTAAGGTAACATTTATCAAGCCACAGGGAGTTTGTCATGAAAAGCAGCGTGAGAACAACAATTTGCCGAATGTTCTCCACCCGGATTTAAAGTCGGGTGTTTTAGTCGCGATATCAAATCTGATAAAACCGATAAGCCGCTTGATTTTGAAGTCCGGAAACGCAAAACGCTTTGCTCCGGGCTGTTTTTGTTTATTCAGACAAATAAATTTATTCAGATAAATTAATTCAGATGATTTGACGGGTATTTATAAATGATTGAACTTATCAACGTAAACAAAACTTTTCAGACCGAACGTGAAAGCGTCGAAGCCGTCCGAAATGTGTCGCTTAAAATCGAAAAAGGCGACATTTACGGCATCATCGGTCTGTCCGGCGCGGGAAAATCGACCCTCGTCCGATGTATGAATTTTCTCGAGGTGCCGACCTCAGGGGACGTAAAATTCAAAGGAGTCAGCCTCGCCTCGCTCTCGAAAAAGGAGCTTCTCAGAACCCGCCGCTCGATTTCGATGATTTTTCAGGGCTTCAACCTGCTCGCACAGAGAAACGCGCTCGGAAACGTGTGCTATCCGATGGAAATCGCCGGAAAGCCGAAAAAGCAGTCGGTTGAGCGCGCGAGAGAACTATTAAAAATCGTGGGGCTTGAGGACAGGACGGACTCCTATCCGGCTCAGCTTTCGGGCGGACAGAAGCAAAGAGTCGCAATTGCGCGCGCTCTCGCCACGGACCCCGAGGTTCTGCTCTGCGACGAGGCAACAAGTGCGCTTGACCCGAACACGACCTCTCAGATACTCGACCTGCTTCAGAAAATCAACCGCGAGCTCGGCGTTACGATTGTCGTTATCACTCACGAGATGAAGGTGGTCGAGAGGATATGCAACCGAGTCGCCGTACTTGACCGCGGTGTGGTGGTTGAGGAGGGGCTTGTGAAGGACATCTTCGTCGCGCCGAAATCCGCAGTCGCAAAGGACCTGATTCTGCCGAAGGGTGTGGCGTCGAGCGTATCTCCGAACGGACTTCTCATCCGGCTGGTTTTCGACGGTCAGGAGTCAAGCGAGCCCGTAATCTCGAACCTCTCCCTCGAGTGCAGAGTCTCGGTGAACATCATGGGAGCGGACACAAAGGACATCGGCGGACGGGCATACGGTCAGATGCTGCTGCGGCTCCCCGACGACGACGCCTCAGTCAAGCGGATTTTCAGCTATCTCGACTCGCGCGGGCTGAAATACGAAAAAATATCCGATTCCGACCTCGTCGACGGCACAGATAAAGGAGAACAAACAAAATGATTGAATTTTTTGACGGCTTTCTCGGCGAAGGCTTCACTTCGGTTTACGCCGGTGCGATTTTTGCAACTCTGAAAATCACGATTCTGTCAACCCTCATCGCGTATGCAATCGGAATTCCGCTCGGAGTTATCCTCTACGGCACATCTGCGGACGGAATTTTCCCGAACCGAACGGTCAACAGCATCGTCGGAGTTGTCGTAAACATAATCCGCTCGATTCCGTTCATTATCCTGCTTGTCATGACCCAGCCGATAGCTAAAATTGTAGTCGGTTCCAAGATAGGAGACACGGCGTTCATCTTTTACCTTGTAATCGCCGCCGCGCCGTTTGTCGCCCGTATGATTGAGTCGTCGTTCCGTGAGGTCGACCGAGGAGTTATCGAAGCCGCGCAGTCGATGGGCTCGAGCAACCGGCAGATAATAACAAAGGTTCTGCTGCCTGAGGCGAAACCGTCTCTCATCGTGGGCGGCGCGATTGCAGTTACAACGATCCTCGGCTACACCCCGATGACCTACCTCGTGGCGGGCGGCGGTCTCGGTCAGCTGGCAATACAGTACGGTCTGTACCGGTTCCAGCCAAAACATATGTATATCTCATCACTGCTGCTGATAATCATCGTGCAGATTCTTCAGGAGGGACTTTCCTTCATCGCGAAGAAGTGCGACAGGCGGATCCGCGGCAAATGAAATATAAAATCAACTAAATTTTCTACATCAAAGGAGAAACACCCATGAAAAAGTTTGTTTTACCCCTTATTGCTTCTCTTTTAGCGGCAGTCACCCTCGTGTCCTGCTCATCGGGAGACGACAAAACAATCACCGTAGCGGCTTCCTCAACTCCTCACGCCGAAATTCTCGAGGAGTGCAAATCCATTCTCGCTGACGAAGGCTACACTCTTGACATAAAAGTAATGGACGACTACATCACACCCAACACCGCGACAGACAGCGGAGACGTTGACGCCAACTACTTCCAGCACCAGCCCTACCTCGACTCGTTCAACGCGGAAAACGGCACAAAGCTCGTCACTGTCGCTAAAATCCACTACGAGCCCTACGGAATTTACGCCGGCACCGTTTCTTCCCTCGACGCAATCCCCGACGGCGCGGTGATCGCTGTTCCCAACGACACCACAAACGAAGCGAGAGCACTCCTCCTTCTCGCCGACAACGGTCTTATCGAGCTCAAAGACGGCGCCGGTCTGACCGCTACAAAGCAGGACATCGTTTCCAACCCGAAGAACCTCGACATCCGCGAAATGGAAGCCGCACTTCTTCCGAGCGTACTTGACGAGGTCGCTGTAGCTGTCATCAACGGCAACTATGCAATCGGCGCAGGTCTCAAGGTTTCCGAAGCTCTCGCCGCTGAAAAGTCCGACTCCGAAGCCGCTCAGACCTACGCAAACATCCTCGTTGTCGCAGAAGGCCACGAAAACGACGCGAAAATCAAGGCTCTCGCAGACGCTCTCCAGACTGACGCCGTAAAGGAATTCATCAACTCCAAGTACGACGGCGCGGTCGTTCCGATTTTCTAAGCCGAATTCCATAGTTCCAAGTCAAATAAAAAAGAACCGCAGCATATTGTTACGGCTCTTTTTTGTTTTATTCGGAGAAGAATTCGTCCTCCAGCTTTGCGCAGATGTAGTGATATACCGGCAGGTGCAGCTCCTGAACGCGGTAGGTCTCGGTTTCGGCTACCCGTATGCAGACGTCGGACAGCGCGGACAGCTTTGACTCCCGCTCGCCGGTCAGCGATATGACTCCGACTCCGATGCACCCTGCAACCTTTGCGGCGTTCACTGCATTTGCGGAGTTACCCGAGGTCGATATCGCGAGGAGCACATCCCCCTGCCTTGCGAGCGAATACAAGGTCTGCGCGTATATCAGCGAGGCGTCGACGTCGTTCGCGTAAGCCGTGAGCAAAGCCGACTGCGAGTGGAGAGATACCGCGCGAAGTCCGCATTGGAGCTTTTCGGCTATGTACTCCCCGTTTTCGGCTCCCGAGATGAGCTTTTCCCTGTCCTCAGCCGGAATCGGGCGTTTTTTGAGAAAGCCTTTCATCAGCTCCCCAACAATGTGGTCTGAATCCGCGGAGCTTCCTCCGTTTCCGCATATGTAGAGAGTTCCGCCGCGTCTGTACAGCTCGGTCAGCATCTCCACGGCGCGGTTTATGCTCTCCCTGCATCCCCCGAGCCCGGGATAACGCAAAATAAGTTCGTCAAGCGATTCCATTTTTTTCCTCCTCAAGCGACATTGCCAGCGAGAGAGCCGCCTTGTCACCGATTTCATCCCCGAGCTTAGCCGGAACTACTTTTACACACCCGAGCGAGGCTCCAAGGCACTCCTCACGCATGACTTTTTCCATCGCCGGTCTGATCAGGCCCTCGCTTCTCGCAAAAATGCTGCCCAGCACGATCATTTCGGGGTTCAGTATATCTACAAGTATAGAAAGTCCGCGTCCGAGCATTTCTCCGCAGGTGTCGTACACCATCCTTGCGGTTTCGTCGCCCGTTTCAGCCGCTTCCGCCACGGTTTTTGCGCTGACTGAGTAAAGCTCGTCAAAGGATTTGCAGTACGCCGTCGTTTTGCCCATCTGAAGACGCTCGATCGCCGCGGTTTTCGCCATCATCGCAATTCCGCCGCCGCTCGCAAAGCCCTCGAGAGAGCCCTGTTTTCCGTATCCGACCGGCCCGAAGCGCGACATTCTGATGTGCCCGACCTCGCCCGCGTTGCCGTTTGCGCCGTTGTAGATTCTGCCGCCGATGATTATTCCCGCGCCGAGTCCCGTTCCGAAGGTCAGAAAAATCATGTTTTTTGTCCCGACTCCCGCACCGAATTTCCACTCGGCAAGTGCGCAGGCGTTCGCGTCGTTGCACAAAACCGCACTCAGCCCGAGCTTTTCGCGAATCATGCGGACGATTTCAACGTTGTCCCACCCCGGCAGGTTCGGCGGAGACTGAATAATGCCTCTATTTGGGTCAAGCGGGCCTCCGCAGCTGATTCCGACCGCGTGAACAGGGCTATCCGACGACTGAATCAGCTTCTCACAGCCGGCAAAGATTTTTACAAGCGTCTCATCCACGCCCGAAGTCGGAAATTTCACTTTTTCGACGGTATTTCCGCTCTCATCCCCGAGAATCACGGCGCATTTTGTCCCGCCGATGTCGATTCCGATATAGTTTCTTCTCATAATTATACCTTTTTATTCTTCAAGGAAATTGCATTCGCGCACATCTTCGCCCAGAATTACGGTTTTTACCTCGCTGTGTCCGAAGTGCAGGCCGAATTTTCTGCCGAAAAGCGTGATTTCGCAGTCGGTGTCCCTGTCCT
>JBJFHS010000251.1:0-9710 GCA_051893885.1 Eubacteriales bacterium | reverse complement strand
AGCTCCGGCTCCGTTATCTCTCCTGTAAGCATGAGTAAAACAGATTCTTTCGGCGTCGGGCAGCCGTATTTCCCCCACAACCTGAACGCCGCCGTCGCATAATCTCGTTCCGGGTCTTTTCTCATTTTCTGCCGCCTTTCCCGCCTTTCAGATAGTACTCGATCACCGCAATTATTTTGGATCGCATTGCTGCCTCCTCCGTCTTTGTCTTATCAATCCGTTTTTGTCCCGATAAAACATACCATTGTCGTTTTTGTAAATCATATAGCTTATAAATAGACCCCCTATCGCACCGTCATCCTGCACGCGGATTGAATCGGGACAAACAGAGTATCCATCGTGCAGTTGAGATACAAACCAATTGTCCTGTGGGTTGTCGCGTATGTACCGCACGTCTTTCTTGCGGACTTTGTAATCGTTTTCGCGGATGTCAAGCTTTTTGAGGTTTTTGGAAGCCTGCCATCTGCGGTAGCTCGTACGTGATTTTGTTATGTAAGTCGCAAGTCCGATAAGACCCGTCTCATCAAACTCAAGAGTGCGCGTTGATGTGTGACCGAGTCCCCACTTGTCCGACAGATCTGACATTGTCAGACCGCCCGATATGATTACGTGATGATGTATCCTGCCGGTCGAGGACTGCTCCGTAACGATGATCCATTTAAACAGCGACTTGTCCTCTCCGCTCTTTTTAGACCAGAGACGAGCCAACCTCCGCATATAGTTGTATGCAAGCCTTTGAGCGTCTTTTACTGTCTCCGGCTTGTGCTTGTCTGAGTATGTCAGATGCAATGCAACGTCATCGGGAGTAAAATTACAGTGGATCAGATCGCTCAGACGGTGCGCGGAATTTTGTGCATTAAGTTTCTGCTGTACATTTGATGACGGCATCTTTTTTGCACCGCGCTTACGGGAGACGGGTCTGACCGGATAAAGATTAACGCGGGCATAGTCCCCGCAGTCCGTGATATGTTGTCTTACATATTCTCTCATACTTCCGTCTCCTCACGACCTTGGATAAATTGGTTGATTACTTAATACACCATACAAGCCCGCATTCGGGACGCGGCTCCCGAATATTACGCAGGCTATATTATATTGTAATGTTACATCAAAGGTTAAATGTTTTCGCTGTATTTGCTGCTTGCTTTTCTCTCGACTTTTGTCTCCGTAATTCTGAGCGATGTACCGTCGGACAGGGTCAGCGCGGCGGAGTTAATTAATTTTTTTGCTACCATCTCAGCAATTTCGACGACCGATGTAAGTTGTTCTTCTTT
This sequence comes from Eubacteriales bacterium, assembly GCA_051893885.1. GTDB lineage: Bacteria > Bacillota > Clostridia > Oscillospirales > CAG-272 > UMGS1696. The sequence continues at coordinate 8,436 of JBJFHS010000251.1, read as the reverse complement.
CAGCGGCCTGTGTAAAGGGTAGTATTCTGCACAGCCCTCACCGCACGAGGTATAAATCGCTGCTTTCAGCTTGCTGAATCTCAACGCAGAAGTACGCTTGTGCTGTGATTCCGGGCAGTCGCATACATCTTCTGCCGATTCCTCCGGCAAGCACATAACAATCCTGCCGCAAAATGGGCACGTTTTTGCCTCAGCATCTTTCATCACTTTTATCCTTTCATTTTATCAATCATTGTATCAAATGCTTTTCTGATTTTGGCTTTGATTTCTTCGTCCGACTCTGTATCAATCAGACGAGTGTATGATATGTAAGAGCTTTGAATGGATTCAAAATATACCGCGCATTTCTGCACAGTCGGATTCGAGGCTGCTTTTAGCCGAGTGATTTCCGCCTCAAGTCCTGCCATTTTTTCAGCCGTCTGTAAATTTGCCTCTGCTATGATCGCCTCTCGCTGCTCCTTCGTTATCCCGGCTTGTTTTTTTGCCGATTCGTCGATCCTGAGCTGCATTTCTGTAATCGTCGCAACACACCTGTCCCTCTCTGATATTACCCTGTCTTTTTCTGATATAGCGGCATCAAGTGCTTTTTTGCTGTTTTTCGCATCATCCTCGGCTTTTTTTGCTTTTTTGTCGGCATCACTGGCAGAATTTTTAAGTCTCTCTACAATTTTGTCGTTAGCCGCGATTTTCTCCTCATACTCGCCACGCAGACGTTTTTCTGTTTCAGCTGCAGTCTCCTCCTTCGCCGCCTTAATTTTTTCTTCAAGCTCAGATACCGACATTCCCGGTACGTTGTTTGCTTTTACAAATGCATCTCTCTCCTGCCGAGGAAGCGATAGGAGCGCGATTGCCTGCGATCTGTTGAGATTGCCGTAAAGTTCAAGGCGGTTGTCCTCGAAAAAGCTGAGCTGAACATCTGAGCCGTACTCAGTATAGATACGCATAAGGTTGTTCGCGTTGGTTGTGCTGTACTCGCAGTTTGTCTCAAGCCATGTCCCCCAGCTGCCGTATGGTACCGCTTCTTTGGCTTCAACGAGCAGCCTGCCTATCTCAATCGACTGCTGAAGAACATATTTCGCCGTTGACCTCTTGATAGCGTTTATTTCTGCGGCTATCATGTCGGGATTCCGTGTTGTAATAATATCGCTCATTCCGTGATCTCGCTTTCTTTCAATTTCCGTTTGTTTTGTGCCCTGATACGCTCTTTGATAATGTTGAGCCAGCGGTTTATAAATTCTTTCGCGTCTCCCTTTGGCTTGTTTTCCTCACGGTTGTTAAAGCCCTGCACCTGCCGAAGCATTCCGTCCGGTGATATCTCTGCTGTCCATCGCGGAATAAGCGGATACATAGGGTCTCTTATAAAAATGATTATCGTCTTTCCCTGAGCGTGTCTGTCGATGTATCCTCCGACGCAGTGCCTCATGTTTTTGCCCTCAAGTGCTATGTCGGAGAGCTGCTCCGGCACCATCGCGCAATATTTATCGGTATAATACTCATACAACGACTTGTATCGCGGCAGAATCTCGTTTTTGTACGTGCTCCGAGCCTTGAGAACGTCGTGCTCAATAAATTCTTCCCGCAGTCTTTGTTCAGCGGCGGTAAATGTATCGTGTGCCTCGCGCAGATTTTTCGGATATCTCACGCGGTCGTTAGTCAAATCACGGCCGAGATACTCGCAGGCACTCCAATAGTCGTCAAGCACATGGATGTCATTATTTACCTTTGTCAGGTACCGCACAGTCCTGAGTATATCTGCCTCGCCGTGATTGCCGCAGACGTTTTTGAGAGAGTAATAACTGTATCTGTCTGCAAATTTCTTTGCCTCATCGTAACTGATTCGCTCGTTCATCAACTGGCGCACTCTCATATCTCCGCAGCTCTCGCGGATCCAGCGCATCGCATCTTTTTTGGGAAGCCTGCAGAATCCATCAATCGTTTTCGCGCGCCAATCAAGATAAGTCCCGTTTTTTCGGCGGCTGTATATCAAGTCACCTATGATGTCATAGCAGCCGTTTTTTATAAGATGTTCAATTACCGGATATCTGCAATAAGCCGTAAGATACCTCATATATGCCGGCTGGTCGTGCATGTTTCCCGAAAGTGTCTCCGGCTGTACACATTCTGCGAAGGATACTATATCGGCATATTCGCAAAATGTCCCTATCAGTTCGTCAGGGTTGGCAAATACATAATGGTTTATTGACATTGAGGTAAGTCCATAGTTAGTCGTCAAGCTCCACGGCTCGCAGGGATTACATATCTCCCATCTATCAGTGAAACTGTTATGCCTTGTCATCTCTGCTTTGCCCGGAGTCAAAATGTACCTCACATCCTCAATCATGGTTATCTCTCCCTGTACATCATCTTCGTTATACTCAATCGTCGCAAAAAAACCTCGTATCAGCACTGTGTCACGTGTTAATTTATCTGCAAAAACCGCCCTGCCTTTTGCATTCAGAGTGTGATAGTTACGCATCCTTCCTGCGGCTATCATATACGCTAATGTGTTGCAATGTGGGCAGCGGGCTGAATCGCGGTGACGGCAATTGCTGATTTCCCCGGTGCGGTTGTCAAACTGCGCTCCGCACACCGAGCACCAGCACCGCCTTACTTTCACATCGTTGTCGACCTTAATGTCGCGATACCAAATATATGCGGTAAAGTAACTCCGCATCAAATCTTCCCATTCGCAGGGGATATTGATGTATCCTCCTGCCAGTATGTAATCAAGCTCCATCACATCAGGTCAAAGAGCGACAATGTGACGTCGTTCTTCTCAGCCCCCGTCTCGTACTCACTCATCCTGATTGTCAGTGACATCTCTACTTTTGCGCCGGGAAAATAAAATCCGACCGCACGACGGTATGCCTCGATGTCCGATATACTTGTTTTGACGTCCTTTGCAACCGCGTCAAGGCACTCCGCAAATGTACAGCCGCTCTGAGCGACAGCCTGCGCAAATTCGTTCGACTGATTGATAAACGTCTCAAGCGCATCTTTTATCGGCATTGCTATCACCTTCTGAATCTGCCCCTTTATAAGTCCGGGCTTGCTTTCGTCTTTCAATTTCTGTTCAGCTTTTTCGCGCCATTCGCTCATATTAATCCTCCTTATATCTTTCCTCCGTAAGCCCTCTCAAGAGCTGCGGTAAAAAATTCATCAGTTGAAAAGCTCGTGTTATCATCTTTCTTTTGATCGTGTACCGCCGCGTTGAGATAGCCCGCAAACTTGCTGCCGAAAAGCGTTTCTGGGCGAAGGTACTGGTGCATCCGGCTGTCCGGCAGCCATTTGTCGCACATGATATCAATTACCTTTATCATGTCGTCGACGGTGTAGCCGGCATTAATCGGACGATTCATCCATTTTCTGTTGTCCGATGCTGTCGAGCGGAATCTTTTGCCGGTGCGCTCGTTGAGGTGGGAGATTATACGCTCATACTCCTCGTCGGTCAGCTTCGGCTTGCTGCTCTTGCTGCTGTAGTCGGTGTTCGCACGGACTATAGCCTCCTCGAATTTTGTGTAGCGGTTGTCCGCCTCCTCGAGATCAAGTCCGTACTTGAGCGTGTGCCACAGGACCTCATCTCTTTCTCCCGGGCTCGTAAGCAGGATTTCATCGAGCAGCTTTCGCGGAAATATAACCGCGTCTTTCATTTTTTTCATTCTTTGCTCCTTGCAAAATTGATACAATTGCTGTATAATTATGGTGTATGTATTCTAAAGCATACCTTGCGGCAGTCAGGTCTCGTACACCTCTGCCGCTTTTTCTGTATCCAACTCGTGCCGCAAATTCTCATCTGCCAGAAATACCTCCGCCGGGTTCGCCTCTGTGAATGATCGGCCGCTCTTGTCCATAAGCGTGACTGTATAATATGTTTTTGGATATCCGCGCAGCATCAGCTCGTCCGAGGCAAACACACGGGAGATCTTCACAATGCGAGGATAAATCACATCACGGTGTATCACGGCGAATCTGCGGTACGCGGCTGAATTGCATTCTTCAATCGTCATTGAATTCACCTCTTTTCTTTGCGATGTACGCAATTATACCTCCGATAATCTCAATAACGGCGGCTATTGCGGTGCATTCATCGGCAAGACCTATAGTCAATACCGCGCAGATTAATATTGACGCGTAATATATCATATTAATCCCCTCTCCTCTGCGAGCTTTGTATATGCGTCGAGCATGAGCTTAACCTCACGCATATAGTCGTTTCCGGCATACGCAAAATGCTGATTGCCTTTGATATAACGATAGCGGTAATTGTTGAGGCGCGTTTTGATTAATTCATCGCTGAATCCTGCGGAGCGTAGTGCCCGAAGCCTTTCGCGTACAGCCGCGTCCTCGGTTTTCGACTCGAACTGGCTTTCGACCGACGAACTTTCGGATGTGATTGTGATTTGTTTTTTCATGTTATCCTCCGAGCCGTTTAAAATTCAAGCGGATCCACGATATATCGAGGCTCGACCGTGAGCTGACCGATCGTCATTCCCCATTCAGCGGCAATCGCTCCGAGCTCTTCCAACGTAAATCTCCACGGTTCACGGCGACGGCGTTCAAGAGTATCTTCGCTGATATCCATGACCTCGCAAATACGGGCGTTGCTTGTCCCATACCGTCTCGCTAAAATCTCGATGTTGGATAGTACAATAAAGGGCTCGGGCATCATTTCTTCGATTTTTCTTTTTTTAGCCGGTCTTCCTCTCATTTTCTCTTCTCCTTTATGTATTTAAATTAATACGCCGAGTATATCAGCGAGCTTGTCTCCGATTTCGCCGTCGTAAATCATTACGGTGTAATTTTCGGCGAAGATGTTAGACAGATAGCGCTCGGCTTTAAGCTCGGGTGCGGTGAGCGGTGTGTCTGCTTCGGCGATTTTCAGCGCGGCGGAGGTCAGAGCGAGAGAGTATTTCTCTGTTTTGGATTTAAAACGTCTGAGTTCCTCGTTTTCATTTGCGTTTCTTCCGCACAGCCGGGTATTCTTCGACACTTTTTTGTAGTCGTCTGCGATTTTGGCTATTTTTTCAGCAAGTTCGCGCCTTCGTTTGTTTTGCATGGGTGGGCCTCCTTTGTGTTGATGTGAATTTATGATTTAATATTTGAATTGATCGGTAATCTTAGCAATACACTCGTCACATAACTCTTTCATGCTTTGCAAGATTTCCATAACCATTTTGTCGATGGCATTGAAGTATATCCGACATCTGATTTCTGTAATGATTGAAGAAACGATTGCACTGACAATTATGCTTATTAATAATTCCATTTACACGCCCCTCTCACAAGCGCTCATCTTCATGATGGGTGTTTTTTTCTATGCCGAGCAGTTTGTCTTTCTTGATTTTATTATCCTCTCGCGGTATAATGTAGGCGAAAGGATGTGATTTTGTGAAGCGAAAATCTCCCTGCTCTCTGAAATATTGCGAAAAACTGCTCCAAAAGCTGATTGAGTTGACTGTTCCTGCAAATCGGAAAATTGATTACGACGACTTAATACGTCATTTTAGGTCAGCCGAACGTATCCGCATTCGCAATGCACTTGAAACCCTCGAATACCTCGAATGCGTTTCTCTTTTGTGTGTTTACGATTCAGAAGGTGGAAGGCATATCGCAACCATAACTTTAACATCCGGTGGCGTTGCCTATTTTGTATCAAAGTCCTTAAAGAACAGAGAGCGTTGGATTGATCGCATAATTGGCTTCTGTTCGGCTGTACTGCTGTATCTCATCACTGAGGAATTTCTCTCTCCCATTATCGGTTTATTAATTCCATAAACAGCCATCCCAAAATAAAACTGATCAAGAAATCCCAGTTGAAAGTTTCTAATTTCCAACGTATTTCTTCTATGATTTCTGAAAAACGTTTTCTCATCTCTTTCACCCCCTCTCACGTCTGCCCATTATGGGTGGGTGTTTTTTTCTATGCCGAGCAGCTCATCTATGGTGCAGCCGAAAATCCGGGACAGTTTTATGAGCATATCTGCGCGAGGCTTAGACTGTCCTGACTCCCATTTTGCAACTGTTGAACGATCTATGCCAAGTTGTGACGCTAACTGTTCTTGCGTAATATTAGTTTTTTCTCTATTTTCCTTGAAGTTCAAATAAATACCTCCCCTTCAACAAATAGTGAAGTTTCTTCACCTATCCATATTATACGTGATATTTTTTCACTTGTCAAGTAGTTTTTAAAATAAAAGTGAAATTTCTTCACATTTATTGATTTGTGAATTATTTTCACTTATAATACAAGAGGAGGTGATTTTATGGAACGTTTGAAAGAATTAAGAGTAGAAAAGAAATTATTACAAAAAGATGTTGCTAATTATCTTGGTGTAAACAGGACAACATATGTGAAATATGAAACAGGAGCAAGCCAGCCCGACAATGACACACTGAAGCGTCTCGCGGATTTATTCGGCGTATCTTTAGACTATCTGCTTGGCAGAGATAGTTACATTTCAACTCAAGCCACTATCCCGGAATACGACAACATTTTCCGAATAGAAAAAAAGCGATATCCCCTGCTTGGAGATATCGCGTGCGGTCAGCCGATTTATGCGGACGAAGACCACGAGAGTTATATTCTTTCAGGAGGTGCAATTGATGCCGACTTCTGCCTCCGCGCCAAAGGTGACAGCATGGTGGGAGCGCGCATACTGGACGGTGATATAGTTTTTATCAAAGAAACTCCGACAGTGCAAAACGGTGAAATTGCTGCGGTTATAATCGGCGACGAAGCCACTCTAAAAAGAGTTTATTATTATCCCGAAAAAGGCAAACTCGTTTTGAGCGCGGAAAATCCGAAGTATGAGCCGTTTGTTTTTGTTGGAAATGAGCTGAACGATATAAGAATCCTCGGCAAAGCTGTCGCGTTTCAGAGCGTTGTGAGGTAGGCGGCATGAAACAGAAGTACAAAAAGATAAAATCTGCTGTATATAATCTCATCCGGGAAGATGACACAAACACTATTTACGCAAATATATTCGACGGGATTATAATAGGTCTGATAATCCTGAATCTATTACTCGTGACGATAGACACATTCGATCCGCCTGAGTGGTTTTCGGCTATTTCAAATAAAATAGAACTAATATCTGTTATCATATTTACAATAGAATACCTCATGAGGCTTTGGACGTCGGATTTAAAATATGCCGACAAAAATGGATTTATCGCACGTCTGAAATATATATTTTCTTTAATGGCTTTAATAGATCTGCTTGCAATACTTCCGTTCTATCTCCCGTTTATTTTCCCTGTAGATTTACGCGCACTTCGGGCCCTTCGTCTTCTCAGACTTTTCCGAATATTCAAAGTCAGCAGATATATTTCCGCTTTCGGTACAATTGCAGATGTTTTCCGGCGCAAAGCTCATCAGCTTATATCATCAATGATAATAGTCGGGGTTTTGATGGTTATAACATCAATTTTAATGTACAGCGTAGAACACGAAGCCCAGCCCGAAATTTTCAAAAATGCCTTTTCCGGAATATGGTGGGCAGTTGCTACTCTGACTACGGTAGGATATGGGGATATTTATCCCATAACTACAGCCGGAAGAATTTTAAGCGGATGTATTGCACTTCTGGGAATCGGGCTTGTTGCTGTCCCGACCGGTATTATTTCGGCAGGATTTATGGAAATTGTTGACGATGAAAAACAAGAAGATGAGAGTAAAGATGAAATAAATTACTGCCCGAACTGCGGTCACAAATTAAAATAAAAAAGCAGAGGAAACTTCTCCCCTGCCCTAATTTCAGATTCTTTCGTAATGACTCCATAAGCTGACAATCTTTATCGTACGTTCTTCCTCATATACTTCGTAAACAAGCCTGTGCTTTGAGTTTATCCGGCGCGAGTACATACCGCTCAAGTCTCCCACAAGCTTCTCGTATGACGGCGGCGTCTGATACGGAGTTTCCTTTATGAGTTCAATAAGAGCCTTTGCCTTTTCATCGAGATGAGCCGCTTTCAGCTTCGGTATATCCTTTACCGCCTCTTTGGTATAGACTATTTTGTAGCTCACCACTCGACCTCATCTTCCGGAACGCAGTCCTCAAGAGGCGTGTTCTTCCCCGAGATCAGCTTTTTCTTCATTTCGGGGTCTGACAGCAGGTTCAGAGTCTCAACCATGCCGTTGTATTCCTCTTCGCTGATGATAACGGCATTTCCGCTCTTGGTGCTCACGTTAATCGGCTCTCCCCAGCGTATTGTCTGCTCAAACAATGAAAAAAGATTCTTTCTGAAATTCGTAATATTTATATTAAGCATTTATCTCACGCTCCTTCATGTACATTATAGCGTACATTTTTGGAGTTGTCAATAGATATTTTAACCCCAATATTTATGCTGCATTTATATATACGGTAAAAATCATCTGTCAAATTAAAAAAAGAAGACTAACTATAAAAAGTCAAGCCCCAAAAGAAAAGTTTT
>JBJFHS010000250.1:0-39181 GCA_051893885.1 Eubacteriales bacterium | reverse complement strand
ATTTCCCCCGACGGTGAGTATATCGTCATAGCATCCGGCATTCCCGCACAGACCGACCTCGACTGCGAAATCTCGATAGTCAGAAAGGGCTCGGACACGCCGCTGTACACCTCGTCCTACACGCACACAATGCCGCTTGAGCTTCACGCGGAGAAAGACGGATTCATACTGCTGTGCGACAACGGAATTTACTTCTTCGACTACAGCGGAGGAATCACTTCCTCTTACAGCTTCAGCGGAATCAACCTGCGCTTTGCGGACCTGAATTCATCCGGTGCGGTGATTGTGGGAAGCACGAACGCGCTCGGAAGCGAAAACAAGTGCGCGGTATTCGACAGCTCCGGAAACAAGGTGTGCGAAAAAGTCCTCGACATGAGAATAACGGGAGCTTACGCCTCTGTGGACTATACCGATGCCGCCGCGTATCTGACCTCTCCCGAGAAGATAATAAAAATCTCCTCCGACGGCACGCTTAGTGAGGAAGAAACCCCGGGCGAGGCAATAACGGCAGTACCTCTCTCAAAGGGCGTGCTCATCTGCTCGAAAACCTCTGCTTCTCCCGCCTTTACGGATTGATGTATCACAGCCGATACCGCAGAAGTGCATTTTTGGGGACAGAATTCACCGAACCGCCGAACCATTTAAAAATACAAAACCAAGTCCTTGACAGGAGGGAAAAAATTTGAGCTTAGCCATAGACGCAATCATATTGCTGACCGCTGTTGTAATAATATGGAGGGGAGCGGGCAGAGGACTCGTCAAGTCAGTTATGGGTCTTGTCACCTCCGTGGTATCCTTCATCGCGGCTTACGCATACACCCCCGTTCTCGCGGCGATAATCAAGACAAAATATCTCTCGGAAGGCATAACGGAGGGAATTTTTGAAACACTCAAGTCCCTCGCCTTCGACACGAGCACGGATTTATACAACCTCGACCGCCTCGCAGTTGACCTGCCGGAGCCTTTTGTCTCAATTCTCGAGAGATACAACGTGAACATCGACGCATTCACGGAAAAAATCGCCGGAATCACGGGATGCGGAGAAAACACGGTCCGCGCCTTTGCCGAGGAGATAGCCGACCCGACCGCTCAGATTATAGCAAACTGCATTTCGTTCGTGCTTATCTTCCTCGCTGTGTTCGTAGTGCTCTCGATACTGACCGCAATACTCAACCTGATATTCAAGCTGCCGGTGCTCAGTCAGGCAAATTCCGTCCTCGGACTGATTTTCGGCGTTGTCGAAGCAATTCTCGCAGCGTTTGTACTTGCTGTGGTGCTCTCCTCCCTTGTATCATCACTCGGAGCGATAGACCCCTCCCTGTTCGGCAAGGATGTGGTCGAGGACACCCGAATCTGCAAATATCTGATGGAGCACAACCCTATCGATGCCGTGAACAAAATCATAAAGTGGTAATAACAAAAATAAGCTATATAGAATAAGGTAAAAATAATATGACAATGTGTTCAAGATGCCATAAAAGAGTGGCTGTAGTTTTTCTTTACAACGCTCAGAGCGGGAATGACAAACCGCAGGGTTTCTGCATCAAGTGCGCAAAAGAGCTCGGAATAAAGCCGATGGACGATATTCTCGCCCGCGAAGGCCTTGACGACGAGACGATAGAGCGCCTCAACAGCGATATGCAGGAGCTCATCGACAGCGGTGAGATAACTCCGGGCGAAACAAACGGAGCGGCTCCCCTGCTCAATTTCTCAAAGCTGATGGGCGAGGGCGCGAAAAAGTCGGAATCGGGCACCAAAAATCGCGAGAAAAGCAAGGATGGCGGAGAAAAGGAGTACAAATACCTCTCCGGCTATACCACCAACCTGACCCAGAGGGCGCGTGAGGGAAAGCTCGACAGAATAGTCGGACGCGACCGTGAGCTTGAGAGAGTAATTCAGATTCTCTGCCGCAGACAGAAGAACAACCCCTGTCTTATCGGTGAGCCGGGCGTCGGAAAAACCGCGATTGCCGAAGCTCTCGCCGAAAAAATTGCCTCAGGAAACGTCCCGTACAGGCTGAAGGACCACGACGTCTGCCTGCTCGATCTGACCGCGCTTGTCGCCGGAACCCAGTTCAGGGGTCAGTTTGAATCACGCGTGCTCGGACTTCTCGGAGACGTAAAGGCAAAGGGGAATGTCATCCTTGTGATCGACGAGGTGCACAATATCGTCGGAGTAGGTGACGCCGAGGGAAGCATGAACGCCGCGAATATACTCAAGCCCGCCCTCTCAAGGGGTGAGATTCAGGTTATCGGCGCGACGACACTCACCGAATACAGAAAATACATCGAAAAGGACACCGCGCTCGAGAGACGTTTTCAGCCGGTCATGGTAAACGAGCCATCAGTTGACGAAACCGTAGACATTCTGCGCGGAATCAAGAAGTATTACGAGGACTACCACGGCGTGAAGATAGCGGATTCGCTCCTTTCCTCCGCAGCACAGCTGTCAGAGAGATACATCACCGACCGATACCTCCCCGACAAGGCGATAGACTTAATCGACGAGGCGGCGTCGCACATCTCCGTTAACACGCCCGAGATAAACGAACGTCACGAGCTCGCAGACCGCAAAGTTCGGGTTGAAAAAGAGATGGGAGAGCTTGAGGCGCTGATCAACGGCGGTGAAGCTCCGAAATCGGACGAGGAAGCCGAAGAGCGGTACAAAAAGCTCGCAGACTACAGAGCGGAACAGATGCGAATCGAAAACCGTCTCGGCGAGCTGGATATACTCTGCGGCAACGTGATGATGAACGAGAGCGACCTGTGCGACGTAATCGAGATATGGACGGGAGTTCCGGCGTCTGCGATTGCGGAGAGCGAGTACGAAAAGCTCGAGATGCTCGAAAAACGCCTTTCTCTCAGAATCGTCGGTCAGAACGAGGCTGTGAACGCGGTATCACGCGCGGTAAGACGTTCGAGAGCCGGAGTGACGTACAAGAAAAAGCCGGTATCATTCATCTTCGCAGGTCCTACAGGCGTGGGAAAAACGGAGCTTGTCAAGGTGCTCGCCGCGGATCTGTTCAACTCGCCCGAGACTCTTATAAGGCTCGACATGAGCGAATTCATGGACAAGTTCTCGGTATCGCGCATAATAGGCTCTCCTCCGGGATACGTTGGATACGACGACGCGGGTCAGCTCACCGAAAAAATCCGCCGCAGACCGTATTCCGTGATCCTGTTCGACGAAATCGAGAAGGCGCACCCCGACGTAATGAACATTCTGCTCCAGATACTCGACGACGGAATAATCACCGACTCTCACGGAAAACAGGTCGACTTCACAAACACGATAATCGTCATGACGACAAACGCGGGCAGCACATACGCTCAGGCCAAGGCGGGCTTTGCAGACTCTCCCAAGGCTATGACCGAGGACAAGACAAGGAGAGCTCTCGAGGAATTCCTCCGCCCCGAGTTCATAAACCGCGTGGACGAGATAATCACATTCAACCCGCTCTCAAAGGAAAACTTCAAGGCGATAGCGGACATAATGTTCTCCGACCTCGAGGGTGTTCTCGACAAAAAGGGAATTTCGGTCGACTTCACCTCATCTGCGCGCGATTACGTGTCGGAAAAATCGTATTCGGTCAAGTTCGGTGCGAGAAATATGCGCCGCCTGATTCAGACAGAGATAGAGGACAAAATAGCCGAGCTGATTATTGCAAAGCGCGGTCTGCTTGAACACGTGACTGTCGACGCCGACGAAAACGGAATCAAAGTGAAATGATTCAGCAGGCAGAATGATTCAGCAATCGCAATAAACCGAAAGGTATGTTTTTATGGAATCAAAAAACGACTGGCATCTTCTGACGGACAGGGAGACCCTTGAGCGGCTGTCAGTCGATATGTACAAGGGGCTTGACGACCGGGAGGCGGCGCGGCGCAGGAAGAAATACGGCTCAAACTCGCTGTGGCACATCAGGCATTCGCCGTCGCTGTCCAGCATTGCGTCGTCGGTTTTCGATATCGCCACGCTGATACTGGTAGTCGCCGCCGTCTGTGCCGCACTTTTCGACAAGAGCTATGAGGCAGGCTGGCTGAGCGCAATACTGATAATCGGAGCTGTAATGCGCAGCGTCACGTTCATCAGGGCCAACCGCATTTTGGAGGATTCCGCGAAGTCTAAAATACCCGCCTGTTCCGTCATAAGGGGCGGAAAATTAAAGATGCCGTCCGCGCTCGAGCTGGTTCCGGGTGACATCGTGTTCCTCGAGGCGGGTGACACCGTTCCATGCGACGGGCGTGTGGTGTCAGGCTTCGGGGCGTCTGTTCTCGAGCGCGGAATTACCGAGAACAAAACCCCGGTGAAGAAGTTCAACTCCGCCATACAGCTCGCCAAAGGAAGCCACGACGTGCCGTGCGAATACCGCTCGAATATGCTTTTTGCCGGCTCAAGCGTAATTTCCGGCTCGGTCAGGATGGTTGTCACTGCTACGGGAGACGACACTCTTATCGCGATGAAACAGGGCGGAATTGAGCTTGAGACGGCGGAAATTCCCGAAATCGAGAAGCTGAAAATAAAAAGCCGAACCGTTTCGCTCGTAATGCTCGGATGCGTAATGGTGCTGACGGTGCTGTCGATGGCTCTCGGAAAAAACAACAGCCTTCCAAGCGTTTTTCTGTCCTCGATGGCTATGGCGACCGCGGCGATGAGCGAATTTCTGACCGTTATCGGATACATAATTTTCTCGGTGTCAATCCGCGACTGCGCCGACAAAAAGTGGAAGTGCGGTCACAGTGAGCTCTCCACCCGCGCGGTCATACGGAATCCCGAAAAGCTCGGAGGAATCGGACGTGTCAGCCGGATCGTGTTCTGCGGCTCGTCGTATTTCAAATCGGGAGAGGCGGTCATCTCTGCTTACAGAACATCGGGCGGCTACAGGGAAGCAAAGGACGGTCTCATCGAGGACAAATCCCTTGAGCGGATTATAGACTATGCGAAATCGGCTTCTCTGAGCGTGAATACGGGGCTCTCAAGCGGCGGCGAAAGCGTAAAGAACAGTGAATCGGAAACTCTCACTTCCCTCGCTGCTGAGGCATACATCAAAGCCGTGATGAAAAATATCCCGTCCGAATGTGCTCTCGCAGACCACCGCGGTCATGAGGCTGAGGGCTCGATGGGGACGGAAACCTCTCTTGTACTTATCGAAAACGAATTTTACGCAATTTCCTGCGGCAAAATCGACGACGTAATGCGCTGCTGCACATCAGTTGAGACTGAAAACGGCATAGCTGAGCTCGATTTTGAGACAAAAAAGAAAATTTTCACCGAATGTGCCCGTCTTGAGATAAGCGGCGGACGCGTTGTTGCGGTGGCAAAGAGAAAATCACAGTTCCAGAGTCTGACAAGGCTGCCCGTGCTGACGCAGTACATGACATTTGTAGGATACTTCGCAATAGCTGAAAAAGAGGAGAGGTACGCTCGGGAAAACATCGAATTTCTCACCCGGCGCGGCGTTTCTCCGATACTTTTCACGCAGAACGCGCAGGCTGATTACTACTATTTATTAAAGCTCGGGCTGTTCGTCAAAAACGCGAAAGTGCTGCACGCGACTGACAACGCCGGAATTGAGTCGATCAGGAACGGAAACAATCCCGCCGTAATTTCATTTGAGGGTATGAGCGAGCGTGAATTTGCCGCATCTTCCGCGCAGATAATGAAGCAGCTCGGCGGAGAGGACTCGATAGCGGTCGGAAGAAGCGTCTGGAACTCGGGAGTTTTAGCAGAGGCCGAGCACGGAATAACTGTCGCCGCCTCAAACGTCAGAACGATACCCGAAACACTCGCGCGGAATTCGGACGCCGTGGTTTATCCCGATTTTGCGGCAAACGGTGGACAGCATGACAGTAATTCCAAACAGCATAACAGTCAGTCTATAGGATATGACTCACAGTCGGGCGGACTTGACGGCGTGGTGCGTGTGATCAAGTCGTCGCTCAGGGCGTCAGGCAACATTGAGAGCGCGAAATTCTACCTCACTGCGTCACAGAGCGCGCGGCTTTGCGTAATGTTCGCGTCGGTAATTTTTTCCCTTCCCCAGCTTTCGGCGGTTTTCATACTCATATGGGGACTGCTGTTCGACTTTACGGCGTCTCTCGTAATGGCGTTCGGCAATTTTATGGAAATTCGCTCATCCGGCATTGTCTCATCAAAGGCTGACAACGGAGACGAGGACGAAGCAACGCAAAAACCCGTGGATTTCTCCTCAGCTGTGCCGGTAATTTTTGGGATCATCTGGGGCGCGATACTCTCTCTGACGGCGTATTTAGCGTTATACGTGACAAAATCGGCGGGCGAGGGCGCATCGGTACTCTCCGGCGGCGTGATTTTATCGGGACTTATACTGACCGAGGTGATACTAAAGCCGAAAAAGAAGCGGAATTCGCTCAGCAACGCCGATATACTTTTCATACTTTTCTCCGCTGCGCTGACGTCATTTCTGATGCTGACAAAGGTTGGGGCAAAGCTGTGCTCGGGAGAGGCTGCGACGCTCAGTGCGCTGTTTGCTCTGATTCCCGCGGCTGCGATAACAGTGCTGTATTTTATCTGCTATGCGTCAGCTGCGGCAATTCGCAGGTCAAAAAAATGAGGCTGCTGATTTTTTTTCGGGGTCTCGTTTTTTTCTTTGACTTTCTTCGGGTGAAAAACCACCGGCACAGGCTGAAAATTCTGAATAATTCAAAAAAGCCATTAAATATCGCTGAAACCCTTGTATTTTTCGGCAAAATGTTATATAATAATTCTAAGTATGATAATTCTTATGCTTATTGATAATGTTTTGGAAAGGAATAACCACTATGGCAGAAAACAAAGAATGCACACATGACTGTTCCACCTGCTCCGCCAACTGCTCGTCACGTGAACCGCAGCACGACGCGCCGCACAAGGACTCACATATAAAGCACGTCATCGGTGTAGTCTCCGGCAAGGGAGGAGTCGGCAAATCAATAGTCACCTCCATGCTCGCAACAATCATGCAGAGACGCGACAACAAATGCGCTATCCTCGACGCCGACGTTACCGGCCCCTCAATCCCCAAGGCGTTCGGCACAAAGGGCGACATCCTCTCAACAGGAGACGGTCTCCTCCCTCTCGCAACAAAAACCGGCATTAAAATGATATCCGTAAACCTCCTTCTCGAGGAAGAAACACGCCCCGTCGTATGGAGAGGCCCCGTTATCGCCGGCACTGTAAAGCAGTTCTGGACCGACGTAGTCTGGGGAGATGTCGACTATATGTTCATCGACTGCCCTCCGGGAACCGGCGACGTTCCGCTCACCGTATTCCAGTCAATCAAGCTCGACGGCGTGATCATCGTCACCACACCACAGGATCTCGTGTCAATGATAGTCGGCAAGGCTGTAAACATGGCGGCTATGATGAATATCCCCGTAATCGGTCTTGTCGAAAATATGTCCTATGTAAAATGCCCCGACTGCGGACGTGAGATAAACGTATTCGGCAAGTCAAAAGCCGAGGAAGTCTGCAAGGAATACGGCATCGAGCTGCTCGGAAGAATGCCCATTGACGAAAAGCTCTCCGCTCTCGTAGACAAGGGCGTGATCGAGCTCATGGAAAACGATTACCTCGAAGCCGCAGCCGACAGAGTCGAAGCATTCTGCAATAAATAACGGTAATATCCGCAGGACCAACCGAGTAAAATGTAACCGCCGCGTTATCTGGCGTTGGCGGCAATACATAATTAAAAAAAAATAAAAAATATTCAATATATTTCAGGAGGAAAAAAGCTTTATGAAAAAAGCAATGACAACTGTCCCCTTCCACGGTACAGCTGAACAGCTCGCCGCTCTTGACGCGGTTATCGCTGAAAACAAGAATCAGAAGGGCGCGCTCATGCCGGTGCTCCAGAAGGCTCAGGACATCTACGGATATCTCCCCGTCGAAGTTCAGAAGCATATCGCAGCAGAGCTCGACATCCCCTACTCCGAGGTTTTCGGCGTAGTAACCTTCTATTCACAGTTCCAGCTCAACCCGAAGGGCTCTCATCCCGTTGCAGTATGTCTCGGCACAGCCTGCTACGTAAAGGGCTCCGGCATTATCATGGAAAAACTTGAGGAAATGCTCGGAATCAAGAGCGGCTCTATCACACCCGATCTCCGCTTCAGCCTCGACGCCACAAGATGCATCGGTGCCTGCGGTCTCGCTCCCGTTATGACGATCGGTGAAGACGTTTACGGCAGACTTGAGCCCTCAATGCTGAAGGACATCCTCGCAAAATATCAGGACTGACATCGTTATCAATACCTTAAAATAAATCCGAATTGAATATTTGCCGCGCGGCAGAATGAGGTACACATGAAAATAAGAGAAATTCAGAATCTGCTCGGAGCTGAGCTTTTGTGCGGTGAGGAATGCCTTGACCATGAGGTTTCCTCCGCGTGCTGCAGCGATATGATGAGCGACGTTCTCGCCTTTGTAAAGGATCAGGGGGTACTGCTTACGGGACTGTCCAATTCTCAGGTAATTCGCACCGCAAATATGATGGATATGGTATGTATCGTGTTTGTAAGAAGCAAAACTCCCACTCCGGAGATGATAGCTCTGGCTGAGGAATGCGGAATTACCGTTATGCGATCGACTCTCCGCGCATATGAGGCGTGCGGTCTTCTTTATACTGCCGGGCTGGGTAACAATCCCGCACACAAGGGTGACGCCCATGTCTGACGTAATCAGATTCCACTTTGATGTGGACGGCGAAAACTTTTCGTCGGCAGGAGAGGCATCTGTTGTGGTAAAAAAGAAGCTCCGACAGCTTGGATATCCGCCGGACGTCATACGCAAGGTGTCTATTGCGATGTATGAAGGCGAAATAAATATGGTAATCCACGCAAACGGCGGAAGCGCTGACGTTGAAGTGAACGACGACGAGATAATAATTGTGCTCAGCGATACCGGCCCCGGCATACCGGACGTCGCACTCGCGATGCAGGAGGGTTATTCCACAGCGCGTGACAGCATAAGAGCTCTCGGCTTTGGCGCGGGAATGGGACTTCCGAACATGAAAAAATACACCGACTTCATGAACATCGACACTACGGTAGGAGTCGGCACCACAATTACCATGAAAGTCAAGTTGTAATTCGTCCCGCCCCGTAAGTACGTTACTCCGTTACTTTGCCGAAAATAACTGATAACGTATCGAGGTGTATCAATGATAACAGATTACAAGCACTCGGTCTCGCTTGAGACAAACAAATGCAAGGGCTGCACCACCTGCCTCAAGAGATGCCCAACCGAGGCGATACGAATCCGCGGCGGTCACGCGGTTATCAATTCGGAGAGGTGCATAGACTGCGGCGAGTGCATAAAGGTGTGCCCGTATAAAGCAAAAAAAGCAACACACGACGACATTTCGTGTATAGGAAACTACAAATACAGGGTTGCGCTGCCCGCTCCGTCTCTGTACGGACAGTTCAACAACATGGACGACATCGGTCACATTCTGCGCGGGCTGCGTGAGATGGGCTTTGACGACGTCTTTGAGGTTGCCTGCGCCGCCGAACTTGTTTCTGCATACACACGGCTATACATAAAGCGAAACGACGTCAAAAAGCCGGTCATAAGTTCCGCCTGCCCCACAATCACACGGATGATAAGCATGAACTATCCGTTTTTGTGCGACAACGTCATGCCGATACTCCCGCCTATCGACATCGCAGCCTGCCTCGCGAGGGATAAGGCGAAAAAGGAGCACCCGGAGCTGAGTGACGAGGACATCGGTATAATATTTATCTCCCCCTGCCCCGCGAAAGTGAGCTATGTAAAGAACAACTTCGCGGGAGAGCGGAATTACATCGACGCAACGGTTTCTGTCAGAGATGTGTATTTCGCCCTTCTTGACATCATGAAGAATCAAAAGGACGACCCCGCCGAAACCACCGAATCCGGCATGATAGGAATCGGATGGGCAACAACGGGAGGAGAGTCGTCCGCTATATTCAACGAGCGGTATCTCGCCGCAGACGGAATCGAAAACTGCATCAAGGTGCTCGACCAGATCGACAACGAGGAAATGACAAGCCTTGATTTCGTCGAGCTGAATGCGTGCAGCGGCGGATGCGTCGGAGGAGCTATGACCGTAGCGAACCCGTACATCGCACAGGCGAGACTTCAGGCGCTCAAGAGGTATCTCCCCGTTTCTCCCAACAGACCCGCGAGCGAGTGGATACCCGACAAATTCTTCAACGAAAATCAGGTGGAATACAGCCCGTCAAGCCTTCTCTCCGACGACAGGAAAAAGGCGAGAAAAATGATGAGCGACATCGAATCCATAACCGAAAGCCTTCCGAAAATCGACTGCGGCTCATGCGGTGCTCCTACCTGCATGGCGTTCGCGGAGGATATCGTCAAAGGCGAAACCACGGCGGACGAGTGTACGGTCATCATGCGTGAGATGTTCCACCAGTATCTCGAACAGCACAAAGACAAGTCGGCTCTCGATGCCCTGAAGCCGATCACACCGATCTCCGAAAAAGAAGACGGCGATAAGACGGGAGGAAAACCGGAATGACCGTATCAGAATTATGCGATAAGCTCTCTCTCAAAGTTGTCTGCGGAGACGTCTCACGCGAGTGGAACACAGTCTACGCCGGAGACCTTCTCAGCCGCGCGATGAGCCACGTCAAGATGGACAATCTCTGGATAACCATCATGTCCAACACCAACGTCATCGCCGTCGCAAGCCTGACTGAAGCCGCTGCGGTGATTCTGGCCGAGGGTGTGGAGCTTCTTCCCGATGCTCTCGAGGCTGCGCGTGAGAACGACATCACCGTGCTCTCCTCCGACAAAACGGTGTATGAGCTCTGCGTGATGATTGCGGGCGTGAACTGAGGGCTTTGTGAAATGAGAGACTACTTCTGTGACCTTCACATACACTCCTGCCTCTCACCCTGCGGCGACGACGAGATGACACCCGCGAACATCGTCGGAATGGCGCTCATCAACGGTCTGAACATCATCGCGCTGACGGATCACAACACCGCAAAGAACTGTCCGGCGTTTTTCGCTCAGGCGAGAATGCAGGGACTGATCCCCGTGCCCGGAATGGAGCTGACCACCGCGGAGGACATTCATGTTGTGTGCCTTTTCCGCGAGCTTCACGACGCCATGAAGTTCGACAGATTCGTCGAGGAACACCGCATCCCATTCCCGAACAAGCCGGAGATCTTCGGTCACCAGTACATTAGGGACGAAAACGACGAGGTGTGCGGTGAGGAGGAAAATCTCCTTATAAACGCGACGGATCTGACCCTTGAGGACGCGTTTTCGGAGGTTATCTCACGCGGAGGTGTCTGCTATCCCGCTCACATCGACCGGACTTCAAACGGCATTGTGGCAATGCTCGGCACTTTTCCGGAAGAACCGGCGTACACAGCTTACGAGCTCAACGACGCCGCCTCTCTCGCCGAATACGAGGAAAAATTCCCGATTATTAGAAAACTGCCGAGAGCGGTTTCGTCCGACGCGCACTATCTGTGGGACATATCGGAGGCAAATTTCGCAATCCCGCTTGACGACGAGCCTTATTCAAGCTCGTATGTGCGCAACCGGCTGATAGATTACCTGCTCGGTACAGACACACGAAAGGACGCTGACGAAAATGGATGAGCTGTCACTGTATGTGCTCGATATCACTATGAACTCGGTAAGGGCGGGCGCGACTGAGATTTCGATTACCCTCACCGAGGACGGCGAATGGCTTTACTTCAGCGTGAGCGACAACGGCTGCGGAATGACGGAGGAACAGGTAAAAAAGCTGACGAATCCGTTCTTCACCACCCGCAAAACGCGCAAGGTCGGACTCGGCGTGCCGTTTCTCACCATGCTCGCGGAGATGACGGGCGGCTGGGTCAAGGTCGAGTCTGTTTCCGAGACGGTCAGCGAAAACCACGGCACCACGACCACGGCAAAGTTCGGCAAAAATCACATCGACTTTATCCCGCTTGGCGATATTGTGTCAACGGTGACGACGCTGATTCAGGGCTCGCCCGACGTCAACTTCACCTTTACGCACACAATGCCGGAGGGAAAGGTTGAGCTGTCCTGCCGTGAACTGAGAGAAACTCTGGGAGAGGACATATCCCTCGCGGAGCCGGAAATTCTGACATGGATAGACGGATATCTCAGGGAGCAGTATGCTGAGCTTACAGGTAAGCAGAGCTGAAAAGGTAAAGTCGCATAAACTTATTAAAACAGTTAATTATTTTTACAAAATAGAAAGGAATACCACATTATGAAGTCACTTGAGGAACTCAAGGCTATAAAGGCCAAAATGCAGGACAAGGTTTCTGTCCGCACCTCCAGCGGAGACATCAGAATAGTAGTCGGCATGGCTACCTGCGGAATCGCTGCGGGTGCACGTCCTGTACTCAACGCTTTTGTTGAGGGAATCTCAAACTCGGGTCTTTCCGATAAGGTAACAGTCACCCAGACCGGCTGCATCGGTATCTGCCAGTACGAGCCCGTCGTAGAAGTTTACGAAAAGGACAAGGAAAAGGTAACATACGTCAAGATGACAGCAGAGCGCGCCGCAGAAGTTATCGAAAAGCACATCAAAGGCGGCGAAATCGTTACAGAATACACAATCGGCGCGACCAAGATATAACTTTTAGGAGGAAAAAACACTTATGATTCGTTCTCATGTATTGGTGTGCGGCGGTACGGGATGTACTTCCTCTGGCAGCCGTGCCATCCGTGAAAAGCTCGCCGATGAGCTTAAGATAAAAGGACTTGAGGAGGAGGTCAAAATAGTCCAGACGGGCTGCTTCGGTCTCTGCGCACTCGGTCCGATTATGATTATCTATCCCGAAGGAACCTTCTATTCAAGAGTAACTCCCGAGGATATCCCCGAAATCGTATCCGAACACCTCCTCAAGGGCCGTATCGTCGAACGCCTTGTATACAATGAAACCGGAGACACAAAGGGCGAGGAAGAAGCAGTTGCCGCATCCCTCAACCAGACCGCATTCTACAAGAAGCAGAAGAGAGTCGCTCTCCGTAACTGCGGTGTTATCAACCCCGAAGTTATCGACGAGTACATCGCAATGGACGGTTACTTTGCACTCGCCAAGGTCCTCAAGGAAATGACTCCCGAAGACGTAATCAAGACCATCCTCGACTCAGGACTAAGAGGCAGAGGCGGCGGCGGATTCCCGACAGGACGCAAGTGGCAGTTCGCACGCGCTTCCGTTTCCGACAAAAAATACGTCGTATGTAACGCCGACGAGGGCGACCCGGGTGCGTTCATGGACCGTTCCGTTCTCGAAGGCGACCCGCACTCCGTTCTCGAAGCTATGGCTATCGCCGGCTACGCTATCGGAGCTGACGAGGGTTGGATCTACGTCCGCGCTGAGTATCCTATCGCCGTAAAGAGACTCAACATCGCTATCGAACAGGCGAGAGAATACGGTCTGCTCGGCAAGGATATCTTCGGAACAGGCTTCAACTTCGATATTCACATCAGACTCGGCGCCGGCGCGTTCGTATGCGGTGAAGAAACAGCTCTTCTCACCTCCATCGAAGGCAACCGCGGCGAACCCCGTCCCCGTCCTCCGTTCCCGGCAGTCAAGGGTCTCTGGGGTCAGCCTACCATCGTAAACAACGTTGAAACCCTCGCTAACGTCGCTCAGATCATCCTCAAGGGTGCGGACTGGTTCGCTTCCATGGGTACTGAGGGTTCAAAGGGTACTAAGGTATTCGCTCTCGGCGGCAAGATCAAGAACACAGGTCTCGTTGAAATTCCGATGGGTACAACGCTCCGTGAAATCGTCGAGGAAATCGGCGGCGGCGTACCGAACGGAAAGAAGTTCAAGGCTGCTCAGACAGGCGGTCCTTCCGGCGGATGTATCCCCGCTTCCCTCATCGACACACCTATCGACTTTGACAACCTCACAAAAATCGGCTGCATGATGGGTTCCGGCGGTCTTATCGTAATGGACGAGGACACCTGTATGGTCGATATCGCTAAATTCTTCCTCGAGTTCACAGTCGACGAATCCTGCGGTAAGTGCTCTCCCTGCCGTATCGGTACGGTAAGACTTCTCGAGATACTCAACAAGATTACATCCGGCAACGGCGAAATGGAAGACCTTGACAAGCTTGAAGAACTGGCTAACTACATAAAGTCCGCTTCTCTCTGCGCACTCGGTCAGACAGCGCCCAACCCGATTCTCTCCACTCTCCACTTCTTCCGCGACGAATATATCGCACACATCGTCGACAAGAAGTGCCCCGCAGGCGTCTGCAAGAAGCTTCTCTCCTACGAAATCGATCCCGACAAGTGCCGCGGATGTACTCTCTGCGCGAGAAACTGCCCGGCTGGTGCTATCAGCGGTAAGGTTAAGGAAGCTCACGTTATCGATAAGGAAAAGTGCGTAAAGTGCGGAGCTTGTATTGAAAAGTGTAAGTTTGGCGCTATCTCTAAGAAATAATTGAAAGGGTCGGAATTGAACAATATGGATATGGTAAATGTAAAAATAAACGGCGCCGATTATTCCGTTCCGGCGGGCATTACCGTTCTCGAAGCCTGCAAGTACGCGAATATCGACATCCCCACTCTCTGCTACCTCAAGGACATCAACCAGATCGGCGCGTGCCGTCTCTGCCTTGTTGAGGTCAAGGGCGCGAGAGGTCTTGTTGCCTCCTGCGTGTACCCCGTAAACGAGGGCATGGAGATTCAGACTAACACCCCCAAAATCAGACAGGTCAGAAAGACAAACCTCGAGCTCGTTCTCTCCGCTCACAACAAGAAATGTCTCACCTGTATCCGCTCCACTACCTGCGAACTCCAGAAGCTCGCTCAGGAATACAAGGTTGACGAGGACCGTTTCTGCTACTCACAGAAGCCCACAACGGCTGACATCGACGACTCCTCCGTCTCCATCATCAGAGACTCGTCCAAATGTATCCTCTGCCGCCGCTGCGTAGCTGCCTGCAACAAGCTCCAGGGCATCGGCGCTATCGGAACCGCAAACCGCGGCTATGACGCAAAAATTGAATGTGCGTTTGAAAAACCCCTTGCAGAGACCTCCTGCATCAACTGCGGTCAGTGCATCGTCGCCTGCCCTGTCGGTGCTCTCTACGAAAGAGACGACACACAGAAGATCTTCGACGCCATCTCCGACCCCACAAAGCACGTTGCAATCTGCTGCGCTCCTTCCGTTCGTGCTACAATCGGCGAATGCTTCGGCTATGAACCCGGCACAGACACAGAAGGCAAGATGGTTGCTGCTCTCAAGAAGCTCGGATTCGACGGCGTATACGACATGAACTTCACGGCTGACCTGACAATCATGGAAGAAGCTAACGAATTCATCGGCAGAGTAAAGAACGGCGGCGCACTCCCGATGATCACCTCCTGCTCACCCGGATGGGTCAAGTACTGCGAACACTACTTCCCCGAAATGACTGAAAACCTCTCAACCTGCAAGTCTCCTCAGCAGATGTTCGGTGCGATTTACAAGACCTATTTCGCAGAAAAGATGGGTCTGAACCCCGAGGATATCGTATTCGTTTCCGCTATCCCCTGCACAGCCAAGAAGTTCGAGGTTGGCAGAGACGGTCAGGACGTAAACGGACTTCCCGGAGTTGACATCGCCGTTACCACACGTGAGCTCGGCAGAATGATCGAGATGGCAGGTATCGACTTCAAGTCTCTCGAGGACGAAAAGTTCGACCAGCCTATCGACATCGGTTCCGGAGCCGGCGCAATCTTCGGTGCAACAGGCGGCGTAATGGAGGCTGCTCTCCGTACCGCAGCGGAAGTCATCGAAGGAAAGCCGCTTGAAAAGGTTGACTTTGAAGAAGTACGCGGAACAGAGGGAATCAAGTTTGCTAAGTACAAGATCGGCGACATTGAGCTCAAGGTTGCGGTTGCTTCCGGTACAGCCAACGCAAACAAGCTCCTCCGCGGCGTACAGGACGGCACATACGATGTACAGTTCATCGAAATCATGGCTTGTCCCGGCGGATGTGTAAACGGCGGCGGTCAGCCCACACAGCCTGCGTCCGTTCGCAACAATGTGGACCTCAAGTCTCTCCGCGCGTCCGTTCTCTACAAGGCGGATTCCGAAAAGCTCGAGTACAGAAAGTCCCACGAAAACCCGATCATCAAGAAGGTTTACGAGGAATATCTCGGCGAGCCGAACTCACACAAAGCTCACGAGCTGCTCCACACACATTACGTAAAGCGCGGACTTTAATTCGCTTTTCCTGCGCAGCTTAATACAATAAATTCAGCCGAGGTACGGATCAGTTTCCCTGCCTCGGCTTTTTTATGTAACGTGAATTTGTTGAGGAACTCACAAAAAAAGTTAATTCCTTTAACCATATTGACATATGAGCCGAATAAATGTTAAAATCAAATAAAAATCAATCAAACGGAGGTGCAGAAAGTGAAAAAAGCAGCTACGCCTTACATGGGCTGGAACTCGTGGGACTGCTACGGAGCGGCGGTAAATGAGGATATTGTTCGTGCCAACGCAGAATTCATGGCAGCAAATCTCAAAAAATACGGCTGGGAGTACATCGTCGTCGATATCCAGTGGTACGAGCCCACCGCTTCCTCGCATAACTACAACGCCTTTCCCGAACTCGCAATGGACGGCTTCGGCAGACTAATTCCCGCAGAAAACCGGTTCCCGTCATCAGCGAACGGCGCCGGATTCAGGCCGCTTGCCGATTACATCCACTCGCTCGGATTGAAATTCGGCATCCACATCATGAGGGGAATCCCGCGCGACGCCGTACACAGAAGACTGCCGGTAAAGGGCTCATCCCTCTCCGCGGACAAAATAGCCGACGCATCGAGTATTTGCGGCTGGAACGGCGATATGTACGGTGTGAACCCCAGCCGCGACGGTGCGAGGGAGTATTACGCCTCGATTTTCGAGCTCTACGCCGAGTGGGGTGTGGATTTCATCAAGTGCGACGACATTGCCCGCGAAATGCCGCGATGTGAGGACGAGCTGCGCCTTCTCTCCGACGCGATGAAAAACTGCGGGCGCGATATTGTGCTGAGCCTGTCTCCCGGCCCGGCAAAGCTCGAGTTCGCTCAGCTGTACCGCGAGACCTCGAATATGTGGCGCATCACCGACGACTTCTGGGACTCGTGGCAGCTTTTATATAGTATGTTCGAGCGGTGCGAAAAGTGGTCGATTCACACCTCCGCAGGTCACTTCCCCGACGCGGATATGCTCCCGATAGGCCCGATACGTCAGATTTACGGTTGCGAAAACCACACCATTTTTACAGTTGACGAGCAGATTACCATGCTGAACCTGTGGTGCATTTTCCGCTCACCTCTGATGATCGGCGGCGACATGACGCGCTTTGACGGCTTCACGATGAGCCTGCTCACCAATCCCGAGCTCATCGAAATGTCGCAGAAATCGCGTCACGCGCATCAGGTATGGCGGAAAAAGTCAGCTGAGGGCTGCGAACTGGTGCTCTGGACGGCGGTGAAGGCTGACGGCGGGCAGTACGCTGCGATATTCAACGTGGGAGAAGTTGAAACTGAGGCCGAAATCAGTCTTTGCGACCTCGAAACCGAGCTCAACCACGCGCTCAACCTCTGGACAAAGGAAGAATCTGACGCGGAGGACGGAATCAGAGTTAAGCTGCGTCCACACGAGTCGGCGGCGTTTCTGCTTACATAATAAAAATGGCGGGTGAACTTCGATGGAAAAGCTCCCCGCCTTTTATTTTTTATCGTAATCCGGCAAAATAAAAATGGAGTCAAAACCTTAGTTTCAACTCCACAGTGGCGCAGGGTGTGAGATTCGAACTCACGTGAGGTTGCCCTCAAACGGTTTTCAAGACCGCCTCGTTATGACCGCTTCGATAACCCTGCGCGTATTGCATCCGACAGCGGCAACGCACTTATCGTCACTGTTTTATATTTTATCACAGGTTTAACGTTTTGTCAATAGAAAAGCGAGATTTTTTGTCCCCCGTGATTCAATATTTCAGAAACCCTCTCCGTTATAGAAATCCTCAAAGCAGTCCCTGAAGGCTTCATCCGGAAATTCTGCTCTTACCCCTTCTATTTTAAGAAAACGGGCTCTGTCGTACTCATATGTGTCGAGCGGTCTGTCGAGTGCGTCGTTTGAGTGTGCGGCGACAAGGTAAACCCCGCCCTCGCTTCCCGTGACCAGCAAAGTGTGGTAATAATCCCCCTCAAGTGTGCCGAGCTGGATTACGTCTCCCGGTGCAAGACCTCCCGGGTAGGTTTCTCTCGCAAACGGGCCGACACCGCGGTTTTCCGTCATGAAATTATAGAAAAACTCTACACCTGTCCATGCGGGCGCGCGGTTTGTCGGGGATATGTAATACCATCCGAAATCGCGGGTGAAATTCATGACGCAGCTTCCGGCGTAAACACACTGTGAAACGAAATTAGTGCAGTCCCCTCCAATTCCGTTGTAGCTCTCGAACAGCGGACTTCGGTCAAACGCCCACCTGCGAGCATACTCCACCGCCCGAATTCTGTCGTACTCCTTTGTAACAAGCATATTTTCCCTCTCAGATACTGTTTTTATCCAGTATATGCGGCATCGGAAGTGCCTGTTATTTTTTTTCGCGGGGCTTCTGACTGAGCTTCAACAGTATTTTTTCAATCTCCGCGTCGTTTTTGATTACCTCATCCCTGAACTCCCTCGCAGACATTCTGAGTACACCCGAGCGCAGTGCCTGAAGCTGTATGAGTGCGTCGGAGGTGATTACGCGGACTGAAAAATCCTCTCCGATTTCGTAAACGAGCTTTTCGATATACGTGTCGCCGAGCTCGCCCTCCTTGGTATAGACGACAGCAAGGCCGTGATAGTCAAGCTTCCGCCGAACCGCTCCTTTTACGTTGTACGCATCGAAAACCAGAATGATGTCACGCCCGGTAAACGCCTTATAGTTGGCTAAAATATCGCACAGCTTGACTCTCGCACCCTCAAGGTCGTATTCGGCGATGGCTGCCAGTTCATCCCACGCGAAAATCACGTTATACCCGTCGACGATATACAGCGATTTTTTTGGTTTTTTCGCCCGCTCGTTTGCTATGACCGGCTTTCTCGCCTCTGAGTAGACCGGGCGTCGGATCGGGCCGAACTCACGCTCCATGATCGCCTCGAGCTCTTTTTCGTCGATATTGAGGTTTTTCTCGATAATCTTCGGCTTTGGAATTTCTTCCGGCGCATCATTGTCTATGCTTTCGGCGAATCTCATTTCAAGGTGCATATACTGCGGAACTGAATTCCACGGAACGATAAAGCCCGCGCCGTGTGAGCAGAAAACGCTGTCGGGTGTGTTGTCCATGTCGGCTGTCGGGTCGTATGCGTATTTTTCGACAACCTCGTCGGTGTTGTGGCAGGGATAGAAGCCGTCGAAGTGCAGCGAGAGTCTTCCCTTTCCGTGTGTATAAGCCGCGACCTCATTTGCGTATTCGCTCATCTCGGACACCGGAACCAGTCCTGTGAGGGAAGAAAGCTCCTCCCGCGCCTCATGCTCCGATATACTTCCGAACTTTGCGGTGATGTCCGATATTGCTCTGCCGACATACTCTCCGGGCAGCTCCAGTCTGAACGCGTAATACGGCTCGAGCAGCTCGGTTTTTCCCATTGAGCGCAGAGTCATCAGCCCCTGTCTGAGCGCGCGGTAGGTTGCTTCACGGAAATCGCCGCCCTGTGTGTGCTTGAGATGCGCCCTTCCGCTGACGAGAGTGATTTTCGCATCCGTAATCGGCGAGCCGGTCATGACTCCGAGGTGTGTTTTTTCCTCGAGGTGGGTCAGAATCAGCCGCTGCCAGTTTGTATCGAGCGTATTTTCAACGCAATCGGCGTCAAACACAAGTCCGCTTCCGCGAGGCATCGGCTCAATTTTGAGATGCACCTCTGCATAGTGGCGCAGCGGCTCGAAATGTCCCACACCCTCAGCCGTCCCGGTCACGGTTTCCTTATACATGATTCTTCCGTCGTCGAACCCGACATCTATCGAAAACCTGTCCGATATCAGGCGCGAAAGAACCTCCGTCTGCACCTGACCCATAATCTGAGCGTGGATTTCGCCGAAGCGTTCGTTCCAGACGATTCCGAGCAGCGGTTCTTCCTCCTCGAGCTCACGCAGCTTCGGGAGAAACAGAACAGGAGACACCTCCGGCGGCAGCTTTATGCGATAGCTCATGACGGGGACAAGGCTCGGCGCATCTTCACCTTTTTCCCCTCCGATTCCCTGACCGGCGAAGGTTTTGCTCAGCCCAGTGACCGCGCATATCTCTCCCGCACACACGTTTTCCGCACTTTCAAATTTCGCTCCGGAGTACAGCCGTATGCCGCTTATTTTTTCCGAAAAATTCTCTCCGTCGGCGGAATAATCGACAATCTGACGGTTTGACAGAGCTCCGCCGGTGATTTTCATATAAGTGAGCCGGTTTCCGCCGGGGTCGTGCGCTATTTTATAGACTTTGGCTGCAAAGCTGTCGGAGTAATTTCTCTCTTTTGTGAGGCTGTCGAGCGCGCGCAGGAGGTCGTCAACGCCGTCGAGCTTTAAACCGCTGCCGAAGAAGCACGGAAAAAGGCGACGGTCTGCTATAAGCGAGGCAGTTTCCTCATCTGTGATCACACCGGAGGCGAGGTATTTTTCAAACAGTGCTTCGTCGCAGAGTGCTATGCTCTCGTTTTTTGCGCTGTCCTCCGCTCCGAAATCCACAGCGCCGTCTCCGAATGAATTTTTCAGCTCACGCATGACCGAATTTCTGTCGCTCCCCGCGAGGTCCATTTTCGTCACGAAAATAAAGGTTGGAATCCTATGTTTGGCAAGGAGAGACCACAGAGTTTCTGTATGCGCCTGAACTCCCTCGCTCCCGCTTATGACGAGGACTGCGCAGTCGAGGACGGAGAGGCTTCGCTCGGTTTCCGCGGAAAAATCGACGTGTCCGGGGGTATCAAGCAGAATTATTACGCTTTTCTCCACGCTAAGCCGCGCCATTTTGGAAAATATTGTAATTCCGCGCTCCCGTTCTATTTCATGGGTATCGAGGAAAGTATCGCGCTTATCGACTCTGCCCTGTTTTTTGATTCTGCCAGCGCGGTAGAGCATCGCCTCCGCCAGTGTGGTTTTTCCGGCATCGACGTGGGCTATTATTCCGACAACAGTTTTCTTCATCTGGTTTTTGCCTTTTTGATTTTATGTTTTTACGATATATTTTAACATATTCCGCGTGTTTAGTCCATATTTATATGTAAGAAAAAATCTGACAAGTCAAGAGTATTTCAAAGTTTAAAGAAAAACGAGATTGCTGCGAGCGGCAGTAACCCCGTTTTCTCTTTATTCTGCTGACCGAAAATTATTATTGTTCATCCCGAAAAGCCGTTATTTCTTCAAATCAACGCTGCCGGAGAAAAATGCGCAGATAAGGTCAATCAGCCCTTCAACGGTAAGCGATACTCCGGCGAAAATCCACAGCACCTTCGTCGTGGTGAAAGGATTTGCCATTATAACCACCGCACAGATTATCGTTATCAGCGCACTCAGCCCGAGCCAGATCCAGTTTTTGTTTTTCAGGCGCAGCATATCAAACGCCGCCTCAATTTTCACCGCTCCGACTACAAGCGTAATCACGCCGTAAATTATCGCGACAACCGAGAATACTTCCAGAAACCAGTCCGCCTTCACCGCGCAGAAAATGCCGAGTATTATCTCAAGCAGACCGCGCGCCATCGTGTGGCTCACAACAGCCTCATACGGGGGCTGGCGGAAATAGTTGATTACACTGACAACACCGAGCAGAGCTATGATTACGCCAAAAACCGTAATTATGCCCTTTGTAAACATGGCTGCGTCGATAAACAGGAGAATTCCGACAGCGAGCTCGCATATTGCCGCGAAAATTCCGCCGATTTTATTTTTTATCTTCGACATTTTTCTACTCCTTCAGATTATTTTTTTCGCTGTAAATATGATAGCACAACCGCCGCATTTCTGCAACAGTTTCGGATTAAAAATGACAATAATCGCTCTTATATCTTATATCTGACGCTGAATTTCCGGCGAAATCGGGAACCGGCTCCGCTGCTTCGTATTATTTGAAGACCAGCTGAACGAGGAGCATATACACCACCGTTCCGCCCGCCATCGACAGAATCATCTGCTTTTTCCAGAGGTGCAGAACCACTACGACTATTATTGATATAATCTCCGGCACACCGAACGGAGAAGTTACAAACGAAACGTTTTTCAGGCAGTACACCACAAGCATCGCAAATATTGCGCCGGGAAGCACCCGTCCGAGATAGCTTATGTATTTTGGCGTAGGCTTTCCCGCGGGAAAAATTATAAAAGGCAGAAAACGCATCGCCATCGTGCCGAGTGACACCATCAATATAGTGATAAGCTGTTGTGTTATAGTCATTTTGCCGCCTCCGAGCTGTTCGATTTGCTGATTTTGTATGTGTCGTTTTCATCCGCGGCTTTGGTAAGAGGTTTTCTGAAAGCCGTAAGACAAACGAGAATTACCGCCATTGTCGGTATAATAAAGTTGTCCGCGCCGAAAATCACAAGGCACAGCACAGTTGCCGCACCTCCGATAAGCTCGCTCAGGTGGCGTTTTTCCGTCATCCACTGATTCATGAAAATAACCACGAACATCGCGGTCATGACAAAATCCAGCCCTGTAGTGTCAAATCCGATAAGTGAGCCGAGGAATCCGCCCGAAACCGCGCCGAAAATCCAGTACAGGTGGTCGAGAAGTGTGACGAAAAACATGAACCAGCCGCGGTCAACATCGGGAGACAGCACGGACTGATAGTTTATGGAAAAGCTCTCATCGACCATGCCGTATATCAGATAGAATTTCTTCCAGCCGAGTCCTTTATATTTGTCGAGCATTGATATTCCGTAGAACAGGTACCTCGCGCCGGTGATGAACGCAATCATAAAGGCGTTGAGCGGGTCGAATTTTGTCAGCATGAGCCCGACCGTTATGATTTCAGCTGAGCCCGAAAAAATTATCAGCGACATTATTATCGGAAACCACTGTGGAAGTCCGGAGGTGTTCAGGTATATTCCGTAAGTCATTCCGAGGAAGCAGTATCCCGCAAAAACCGGCAGCGTCCTCGGCAAAGCGGCATTGAAAGCGCGTTTTACATTATCACTCTGCATTTCGTCTGTTATTTCTCTTTCCAATTAAATTACATATGCAGCAAAGATTATATCACCGCGCGCAAAAAATGTCAATCTGTGGTGGATTAATGTTTTTATGATATCAAAGCATAAATTTACTTTTATTTTTCGCCGCCTCGATTTCAGTTTTTACAAGCCGGCGGTAAAATCAGGTCAGCGAACAGAGAAGGAGCGAACTTATGGATAAAAACAAATCCCGCGCTGCAATTTATCTGACAGCAATACTTGCGGCGGTGCTTATGATTATTGCGGCATTCATTATCGGTCGTAATTCCGGAATCACCTCCGACACCGGGTTAAAAATAGATACAAACGCGGTAAGCTGGTCTGCATCCGTTGACAACGGCGGTCAGGGGGGCATCAAAATCCCCGGCTACGGAGACATATATTTTCCGGCTGATGAAACAAACGTAAAAATAACTTTATATAACCCTGAAGCGAACAGCTGTCTGTTTTCCTTCGAGCTGTACCTCGACGACGACGAAAAACCCATCAGCTCCACCGGGCTTATTGAACCGGGAAAAGCTGTAACTGAAGCGGAGCTGAACAGGGCGCTCGATATCGGAGAATACGAATTAAAAATCAAGGTCAATGTTTTCTCTGCCGAAGGCAAAACCATGAACAACGCCATAGTTAAAACAAAGCTGTTCGTGATTTGACTATCAAGTCTATTGGGCTTATGCCTGATGATAAATAAAATATTCTGGAGGAAAATTAAAATGAAAAGAAAAATCGCACTCATCATGGCTTTACTGATGCTCTCCGGCGCCGGCGCAGTTGTTTCCGCAGCTGACGTAGACACAGACGGAGGAAATGCTTCCACTTCTTTCACTTACGAGTATGCCAACGACCCTACTTTTACAGTAACCATTCCCGAATCCATAACCATTACAAACGCCGGCGCAGACATGACAATTTCAGCCGAAAATGTAGCTAACCTCGGAAATCAGAAAATCTCCGTAAAAATTGCCGGCACCGACCAGTACCGCAACCAGATGGTTCTCGCCGGACAGTCCGAATCGGGTTCCAGCTGCGTAATGCGTTACCAGATAGTTCTCCCCGATGAAACCGTAATCGAAACCACCGGCGGAAAAGACCAGGTAAACGGCGTTGAGCTTGCTTCTTTTACAGAGGACGGCTCGGTTAATCTGAAGGTTCTCCCGGTAGTGCTTCCTTCCTCAGCCAAGGGTGTTACTTACACCGGCAGCATGACATATCTTATTGAGCTTACCGACGCTGAATAAAAATCGGTAATGTCATAGGTTTAGTATCCATATAATCTTTCCGTCATCAACTCCAATGCGGCTCAGCTTACGCAGCGGAGTTTTTTAATTGCGTCACGGTTCTGTTTGAAAGGCATTTTTTAAAATTTGATTGACAAAATTAAAAAATTCATTTATAATTGATGTAATCAAAGTTTATCAAATTAACGGAGCTGCTGATGTTAAAAAAATTCATTGCCTATTACAAACCGCACATCGGGGTCTTTATTCTCGATATGCTCGCCTCGCTTGGCGTTTCGCTTATCGGAATCGTCTATCCCGTCGTGACGCGAACCATGCTCAACGACCTGATACCGAATAAAAATTACCGCATGATCGTCATTTTCGGCCTAACACTTCTCCTGTTGTACTTTGTCAAAATGATGCTCAATTACTTCATCCAGTACATAGGTCATATGATGGGCGTCAAAATGCAGGCGCAGATGAGACGGGATATGTTCACCCATCTCGAAAAACTGCCCTACAGCTTCTATGACAACCACGAGACCGGCAAAATCATGTCGCGCATGACCAACGACCTCATGGATATCAGCGAGCTCGCGCACCACGGCCCCGAAAATATCATCATATCAACCATCTCAATCGTCGCGTCGTTTATCTATCTGTCAATAATCAATATCTACCTCACGCTGATCATCTTTGTCGCCGTTCCTTTTCTCCTGCTGATTGCAATGCTGCTGAAAAACAAGATGCGCGACGCTTTTGCACGTTCCCGACAGTCGATAGCACAGATCAACGCCTCTCTCGAGAGCAGTATATCCGGAATCCGCGTCACAAAAGCCTTCACCAACTCCGATAAGGAAGAAGAAAAGTTTGAGGAAGGCAACCAGTCCTTCATTGAGGCCCGCCGCGACGCATACAACGCCATGGGTCAGTTTCACTCCGGCACGACTTTCATCACCGATGTCTTCAACGTAATCATTTTAATCGCGGGCGGACTTTTCCTCTACAGCGGAAAAATAACCTTCGGCGACTACTCTGCATTTGTAGTGTCAATCAGTATGTTCATCTCCCCCGTCATGACCCTCATCAACTTCATGGAGCAGTACCAGAACGGTGTGACCGGCTTCGAGAGATTCATTGAGATAATCGAAGAAAAGCCCGAGGAGGACTCACCCACCGCAGTCGACATCGGAAAGGCTCAGGGTCACATTGAACTGCGCGACGTATCCTACTCGTACACCAGCCCGGAGGACGGCGGCGAGGAAAACGAGGTCATCGACCACCTCAGCCTCGATATAAAAAAGGGAGAGACCTTCGCCCTTGTGGGACCGTCCGGCGGCGGAAAAACCACGATATGCCACCTTATTCCGCATTTTTACAACATTACAAAGGGTCAGATTCTGATCGACGGGCGCGAAATTCACGACATCACGATGGAATCTCTCCGCCGCAACATCGGAATAGTGCAGCAGGACATATACCTCTTCAACGCGAGCATAAAGGAAAACATACTCTACGGCAGACTTGACGCCACCGACGAGGAGGTAGTCGAAGCCGCAAAACGCGCAAACATCCACGACTACATAATGTCGCTTGAAAACGGATACGCCACTGTAATCGGCGAGCGAGGCGTGCGTCTTTCCGGCGGACAAAAGCAGAGGCTTTCAATCGCGAGAGTGTTCCTCAAAAATCCGCCGATTCTGATTCTCGATGAGGCAACAAGCGCACTCGACAACACGACCGAAATTCTGATTCAGCAGGCTTTGGACGAGCTTTGCAAGGGCAGAACCACAATAGTAGTCGCACACAGGCTCTCGACAATCAAAAATGCGGACGAAATCGCGGTTATAGCCGACGGAAAGATAGTTGAGCAGGGCAGCCACGATGAGCTTATCAAAAAAGGCGGAATGTATGCCGACCTGTACAGCCTTCAGTTCCGCGCAAACACCGGCGAAAAGATAGTTCTCAGATAACTTTCGCTGTTTATCCGGCGATGTGAAAAATAAAGTACCAGCGGTTCGCAATATGTTTTTTCCGTATTTTGCCGAACCGCTTGACTTTTTTCATAGATATAACTATTATATAGATAATATCAGCAAAACAGGCAAATGAAAGGGACTTAAAATGAATATACCGGTTCTGCGCTTCAGCGGCAACGACTGCGCAAAAATGATGAGCACCGTTTTCACCGAAAATCTGCACGACCTTGTCGAAAAGATTGAAATGTGCGGCGGAGAATACGAAAAAGGTTTTTTCCACACCTCAACCATCGAGCATCCGAACACCTGCTACTATAAAAGCATATGGACACGTGACGCCGGACGCGGTCTTATCGAGCTCAGCCGGCTGGGATTTTCCGCTCAGACAGAGGCAGCCTCGGAGTACCTTCTCAGCCACATCAACAAAGGAGACCACTGGGGACGCACAACCGCCTCTGCTGACGGAAACAGGTATGAGGCCGACGGAAACGCTCTGATTCTTCTGGGGCTGTACAATGTCTGGCGTATGAGCAAAAGACGTGACGAACTTGCAAAGCGCTGGCCCGAGCTTATCACACCCGTAATCAACTGGCTTGACTCGGAAATGAAGGAAAACCCGTGCGGATATCTCCTCCCCTGCATTTCGGAGCTGTCGGGAAACCCAAACACACCTTACACCGTCACGGCGATTTATCCGAATTACGCGCTGAAAATGGCTCTCACCGGTCTTTGCGAAATGGCGTCTCACACGGGCAGCCAAATCGCCGGAAAAATCGCGGAGATGGAGAAAAAGCTCACCGATGAGATTACAGAGCGTCTGACCGCGGGAAAGATTCCCTCAAACACACCCGACGGCTGCTGGCTGAACGGTCTCGACGGGCGCGACGGCAGGGCATACGATTTCTCCGAGTGGGACTTCACCTCGTGGCCCGTGTGGCACTGGACAAGGCAGCTTCCGTTTATTCTCCAATCGGATGCTATAGGACTGCGGATGGTGGACGACGCTCAGCTTCAGACACACAAAAACAGCTACCGCCACGTGCTCGGTTATATGAACACGGACAGGCTATTCCGCAAATACGGCTTTGTCAGCGGCAGCGGATGGACCGGAATGGGCGAGCGTCACGACGACTTCATGTGCGGATACAGCCAGGGCTTCATGACTCAGGCTGCGCTGATGAGCGACGACGTCAACACATATTCGCTCCTGCTCGACGGCATATGCAGACTCGCTTACGACGGCGATATTGTCGCTGACATGGCGGATGAGATGAATCCGTGGGTCATGCACGAGTGCTTCACATACGAAAACTACGAGGAAGGCCTTGACCACACCTTCGGCACTCACAAGCTGGGCCGCAAAGGAGTGGCTGAATACCCCGGAGACGAGGGAAACCTTGTTCAGGAGACCGAAGTGATAAAGGCGTTCCGTCTGGTTGCGGGAATCGACGACAGCGATGCGGACACTTTGCGCATAATGCCGCGACTTCCGTGGAAATGGGACGGAATCACCGCCGAAAACTTCCCGTACGTCACCTCAGACGGAAAAATTTCCTCTCTCACCTATTCGATGAATCACGACAGGGCGGGAAAAACCTGCACGTTCCGCCTGAGCAGCTCAGATGTGATAGACAAGCTCGACGTGAGGTTCGGTCCATTCCCGAAGCACCTGCGTCTGCTCTCAGGTCAGAGCTACGAAATCGAGCAGACAGAGCGCGCGTCATGGGTCTGGATACGCGGACTCAGCGGAAGAGATTTTGAAACGACCATATCCCTGTGGTGAACAGATTCAGGCATATTTTCTGACGATTTTTGTCCTCTAAAAACAGTTGATCCTCCGTATAGCTGCTGTGATGCCGTGCGGAGGATTTTTCATTTTTATTGTGGACATTTGCGCGGATTTATGCTATAATACCTATAATAATGTAATTTTATGTCATATGACAGAAGGGGTGGGAAAAATGCCGCGCAGTCGCCGTACATCAGTCGGAAGCATCAACGAAATCAGAACAGCCGTAAGGGGGATTTGTTCCTGCGCACATTTTACACCCAATTACCTCACCCTTCCCACCAAAGTCGGCGCTCAGCTGTCAATGACCGGGGACGCCACCGCCTGCGGAAACTCGTGCGAGCTCGACTGTGACAGAATTTCCGCCGTACTGCGCACTCGCTCTCCGAAAGACACAAAAAAACTTCTCGAACGGCGGCGTTTTATCCTGCTCTGCGGAGAATTTGACCGCACTGTGGCGATTATCGGCGCGCTGAAAGAACTGCTTCATGCCGGAGTTACAAAAATAGTCATATGCACCGAAACACCGGCGGAGAGAGATGCGCTTTCGGAATCGCTCGAAATTATAGCGGATTCTTTCGGAATAACCTCATACATACCCGGTGAATACGACAGCGATGCGAGATACATTCTGTCCGCCTCGGTCTATTCGTATATCGCCTCGACGAAGCCGGAAATTCTCGTAATCGGCCGTGACTGCGTGACAAAGCGCACAAATCTCATACGTCAGAAAGGCGGAGAAGAGGATTCGCTCACCGAGCTGATATCAAAGCTGCATCCGGCGGTTTTCACTTCAAGCCAAAAAATTTCTGCCGGCCGCTCGATAGCCAAAACGTGCGGAATTTTTGACCCTTCAATAACCTTTGTGTTCAGCGGTGAGGTAAAAAATCTCCGCGACGCCGTGATTTACAAGCCAAGTGCCGCTCTTTCCGAAACCGATGAAGAAAAGTCGGAGCCGATTCCTGAGCAGCTCAGCTTTTGATTTTCTGTATCACAAATGGAAAACATGAATATACTGAATAATGACACGGGAGTTCGCGAGCAGTACAGAACCGCCTAAAGGAACATCCGCGCATGAATAAAAACCCGTGATATAAAATTTTCTGAAACAAATTGTGTAAAAGCTCTTGACAAAACTGAAAGATTATAGTATAATCCTACTTGTCAGCGGCGACATAGCCAAGCGGTAAGGCAGAAGTCTGCAAAACTTTCATCCCCGGTCCGATTCCGGGTGTCGCCTTCATTTACATTCGCTCTCGTTGGTACTCCAATTATTGGTAACCCAATGGGGCGTTTTTTTTGTTTAAAATTTAGAGTATATGGTTTTATTTCCTCTTTTTCCGCAAATTTTATAAAAAGCGACAAAAGCATATTGACTTGTTTCATTCCGAATGGTACAATGAACTAAAATCCTATCATCCAAGTATGTAATATTAAGGAGGTAAAAATCATGAACTCAAAGGAAAGACTTGACGCATATCTCGCAAAAAAGGCTGTCGACAGAAGACCCAACCTGACAATCGTGGGCAGTGTCGTCACGCAGTACAGCGGAATCGACATAACCGAATACTGCAAAAATCCGATTGAAATGGCAAAATCAGCAATTCTCGCCGCGCACGATCTGCAGCTCGACTACGTTCAGATCGCGTCAGACCTTGTACGTGAGGCGGAGGGATACGGCTCGGAGATTCTCTTTACGCCCGACCGCCTTCCCACTCTGAAAAAGCCCGCTCTTGAGGACATTCTTGACGTTTCAAAGCTCGAAGTCAAGCGCGCAAAGGACGTCCGCCGAATGTACGATCTGGTTGAAGCCGCATCGTATGCCGTCCAAAATGAGGGAGATATTTACGCCATGACCCTCGCCGTCGGACCTATGACGATTGCCGGAAACATCCGCGGTGTAGAGGATCTGATGGTCGACTGTTACGACGAACCCGAGGCTGTTGACGAGCTTCTCGAAAAGGTGACCGAGACCCAGCTTGATTTAATAAAAGAGCTCGCCGCCGCAGGTGTGAAATACATCTATGTCGCCGACCCCGTTGCCTCCCTCATGTCTCCGAAATTCTACAAAGACAGCATTATGAAGCAGCACATTAGAATATACGCTCAGATGAAGTCGCTCGGCGTCACGGGAAGGATGCATATGTGCGGAAACACCACAGACCTGCTGCCTATGACTACAACCGTAGGTGCCGCAGTTGTTGACATTGACCACGAGGTAGACTTCAGGCGCGCCGTGGAAATCGCCGGAGACAACTGCGTGGTAAACGGAAATATCGACCCCGTTGCGGACGTTTTCTCCTGCACCGCAGAGCACACAGAGGAAGCAATTCTCAAAACAGCGGAGTCGGTTGAAAATCGCCGCGCAATGTTCATGCCGGGATGTGAGCTTCCGACGACTACATCGCGTGATAACATCCTCGCAATCCACAAAGCACTCGTAAAAATCGGCGGCTGACATTATAAATCAGTGCAAAATGCCGATTGACAAAAATACTCATCTGTGATATACTTCAAACGCATTAAATCTTTAATAATGTAAACTACAAGAAGCTATGCTGAGCATACTGTTTTTGCTGAGTATGGCTTTTCTTTCTGATTCGGAGCAATTGTTTATGGAGAAAAAGTATTCAAAAAAAGGCGCGTTGTTTCTGGCAGTTGCAGCCATAGTCTGGGGCTTCGCATTTGTCGCACAGGTCACGGGCTCGTCCGACATGACGCCGTTCTTCTTTAATTTTTCACGCTATCTTCTCGGAACACTTTCGGTAATTCCCGTCATCATGATTTTCGAGCGCGGTGCGAAGGACAAAAAGATGATGAAAACCACCGTTACAGCGGGAATCGTCTCCGGAGCGGTGCTGTTTATCGCGTCGTTTTTGCAGCAGTACGGAATCATGCTGACAGACTCCGCGGGTAAGGGCGGCTTTATCACGGGGCTTTACATGATATTTGTGCCGATTTTCGGAATTTTCCTCGGAAACAAGACCGGAATTCTGACGTGGATAGGCGCGGTTTTAGGTGTCTCCGGACTGTTCCTCGTCTGCATGGGCGGCGGAAAAATCACGATAACTCAGGGCGACTTTTATCTGATCCTGTGCGCCGTATTCTTCGCCGTGCAGATACTGATTATCGACCACTTCGGTCAGCGTATGTATTCACTCCGTTTTGCCATGACCCAGTTCGCAACCTGCACTGTACTGAACTTTGTCTGCGCACTGATTTTTGAAGATATGGCACTTGAGCCTCTCAGAAACGCGGTTATCCCGGTGCTGTACTGCGGTCTGATGTCGGTCGGAGTCGCGTATACCTTCCAGATCATCGGTCAGAAATACTGTGAGCCAACCTCCGCTTCAATCATTATGTCGACAGAATCGGTGTTTTCTGCAATCGGCGGCGCAATATTACTGAATGAGAGAATGAGTGCGGCGGGATATCTCGGCTGTGTGCTCATCTTCGCGGGAATAATCCTGTCTCAGCTGAAACTCGGCAAGGACAACGCCTCCGAAAAGCCGGTAAGCGAGAGCGGAAAAGCCGTGTAATTTACAATAATTGTAAAGGAGGAATAAAAAATGTCACCTGCGGAAATGTGGAAAAAATTCACAGAGGCGCAAGGAATTCCGGAGGACACCGAATACGAGGCGTGGGCTTTCGGTTCGGCTCCCGACAAACTGGCGTCACTTGTACTCAGCGGAAAGAAAACAGGGACAGCATCGGCGTACGAGCTCTATGAAATCGAAAAAGAGCCGCTTCCAAAGGCCGGGGATTACAGCGTAATACTCGACTCGGCGGGTGAGGCAAAGTGTGTTATACGGACAACAAAAACCTATGTTTCTCCATTCTGCGATGTAAGCGAATCACACGCACGAAAGGAAGGCGAAGGGGATTTGAGTCTCGGGTACTGGCGGGATGTTCACAGGGAATTTTTCACGGAATGTCTCGGTGAAGCAGGGCTTGAATTTGACGAAAAAATGCCGGTTCTGTGTGAGGAATTCGAGCTGATATACAAATAAAACAAGCGGTATGTTCAGAATTAATCCGAATCATACCGCTTTTTCATTCCCGATAAATTAAAATCAAAGCGCGGCGAGGGCTGTTATCAGCTTCCATGTGTTGATGCCGATAATGACGATTCCGAGACCGGCGATGAACGGCTTGAGCGGGAGCTTCTTGCAGAGGTATGCCGCAACAGGAGCAGCTATAACTCCGCCGACGATAAGACCCGCAACCGCCGGAAGATACTCTCCGACAGAGCCGATTGTCAGGACAAATGTTACGGATTCCGCCACGGTTACAAAAAATTCCGCCGCGTTGACCGAGCCGATGGTTTTTCTGATGTTGCAGTCGGACGCTACAAGTGTAGATGTGACGACGGGACCCCAGCCTCCTCCGCCGATGGAATCTGAAAATCCGCCGACAAACGCGATGGGATAAACGGCTTTTCCGATTTTTTTGTCCGACTCAGCTTTGATTCTGAATGCCTTGACAAAAATCACCACACCCATTATGATCAGGTACGCGGAGACGATTGGCGAAATTATCCTCTCGTCGACAGAGGTGAGTATGTACGCGCCGGTCACACCTCCGATTACACCGGGGATGATTAGGCGCAGAAACAGGCTTTTGTCAAAGTTCTTCATTTTGAAGTGCGATATACCGGAGACGAACGTTGTAAAAATCTCCGCGAGGTGAACGCAGAACGACGAGACGGCAGACGGCACGCCCATCGAGCGCAGGAGTGTACCCGA
Organism: Eubacteriales bacterium; assembly: GCA_051893885.1. Lineage (GTDB taxonomy): Bacteria > Bacillota > Clostridia > Oscillospirales > CAG-272 > UMGS1696. The sequence continues at coordinate 6,255 of JBJFHS010000250.1, read as the reverse complement.
CGTGACTCCGTAAGCCATTCCGAGAGTTCCGTCGACAAGCTGAGCTGCTATTCCCGCTACAAGGCATATGAGAAAGAGTTTCATGATATCGATTTCCTTATGTTCTATATAAGTTTTTCGATATTATATCACCCGCATCTGAAAATAGCAATAGAATAAAAAACCTGATGTCGGGAAAAGTCATGTATTGATAAATTTTTACTCCGCAGTATTTCCGCCGAGTCCGAAGCTTATAGTTATGGCGTCGTTCACATGATTCATGGTTTCGTCGTCGAGATGTCCCATTTTTTCACCGAGGCGCTGTTTATCTATAGTCCGCACCTGTTCAAGGAGAACGACGGAGTCCTTTGCGAGGCCGACCCTCTCCGCGTTTATGTCTATATGTGTGGGGAGTTTGTTTTTTCCCATTCTGCTCGTTATAGCCGCCGCGATAACTGTGGGGCTGTGCCGGTTTCCGACGTCGTTCTGGACTATCAGCACCGGTCTGACCCCGCCCTGCTCGCTTCCGACAACCGGACTCAGATCCGCGTAATATATGTCTCCGCGCCGTATCATTTCAGTCAAATCCTTTCTTATTTAATCCTTTGTTTTATGATTTTAGTATTATCCTCATCGGCAGTTATTAAACACTCTCAGCCGTAAATTTTGGCGGTGTTTTTTATACCATTATATGCGGCGCGGATGGCAAATGATTATAATAAAATAAACCTTGTAAATATATAAAAAATGAGATATAATAAAAAATAAGTATTCCATTCCTCCTATGGAGAAGAAAAATGAATAAATTTGAAGAATATTTCAACGGAAAAAGCGTAACCCTTATCGGAGCCGGCGTGTCAAATATGCCGCTTGCTTCACTTCTCTCAAGTGTCTGCACCAATGTTTCGGTCAGAGACAAAAAATCCCCTGCCGAGCTCGGTGACACAGCTGAAAAGCTCGAAAAAATCGGCGTCAGACTGATAACCGGGGACGACTACCTCGAAAATATAACCGAAGACGTCGTTTTCCGCTCGCCCGGAATCAGACCCGACCTGCCGCAGTTCAAAAAAGCCGTTGACGCCGGAAGCAGACTCACCTCGGAAATGGAGTTTTTCCTCTCGATATGCCCCTGCCCTGTCTATGCAGTCACAGGAAGCGACGGAAAATCCACAACCACCACCCTGACCTCACTCATGCTGGAGAGCGGTACAGACGGCGGAAAGGTTTTTCTCGGCGGAAACATCGGAAAGCCGCTCCTCGACAGATATTCGCAGATGTGTGAAAATGACGCCGTTGCGGTAGAGCTGTCCTCGTTCCAGCTGATGACGATTGACGACGCGGAAATTGAAGCCGCCGCCATAACAAACGTGACGCCCAACCACCTCAACTGGCACACCTCAATGGACGAGTACATCGCCGCGAAGAAGAACATCCTGAAGCACGCACGACGCGCCGTTCTCAACTACGACAACGACGTGACGAGAGAAATAGCCGAAGAAGTGAAGAAAACTACCACTCCGGTCACGTACTTCTCACTCTCGCCGATTCCGTCCTCCGCACTCCGCAACATCGACAGCAAGGTCTGGCTTGAGAACGACACGATTTATGCTTACTTCCCCGACTCCGGCACAACCGAAATCATGCAGAGAAAGGATATAAAGCTCCCCGGACTGCACAACACCGCCAACTACATGACAGCCATCGCGGTCACATGGGGCAGAACCACGCCCGAAAAAATCCGCGAAATCGCTTCAACCTTCGGCGGAGTCGAGCACCGGCTTGAGTTTGTGCGCGAAAAGGACGGCGTGACCTATATCAACGGCTCTATCGACTCCTCCCCCACACGCACCGCTGCCGCTCTCTCAGCGATAAACGACCGCCCCGTGGTTCTCATCGCCGGAGGTTATGACAAGCACATCCCCTACGAGCCTCTCGCCGACGCAATTTACTCCTCCTCAGTCCACACCGTGGTTCTCACCGGCGACACCGCTCCTCTGATAAAAAAAGCCCTTGCGGAACACGAAAAAGCAGCCTCGTCGGGCATAAAAATCATCGAGTCTGATTCGTTCGAGGACGCGGTGACTCAGGCGAAAAACAGTGCGTCCGCGGGAGACACCGTTATCCTCTCACCTGCCTCAGCCTCGTTCGACAGATTCAAAAACTTCGAGGAGAGAGGCAGATATTTCAAAAAGCTCGTCAATGAGATGTAACATGGGATACGATGGAGAACTCATCCCGCCAAATCAGCAGTATCATATAATTTTGTAAATAAACCAAACGGAGGTAAAAATGCCTGAATTCAAAGAAATCCTGCGCCGTCTGTGCTCTGTCATGACAATATCCGGCTGCGAAAGAAACGCGCTCGAAGAAATCCGCGAAAGCTACGGTGGATATTTCGACGAGATCGACACGGACATGGCGCGCAACGTTATTCTGGTAAAAAAATCAAAAAAAATGACCCGCGACATCAAGCCGAAAATTATCCTCGACGCGCATCTCGACGAGGTCGGCATGATTGTCTCGGGAATCACCGACGAGGGACTTCTCAGAGTGACACCTATCGGCGGAATCGACAGAAAAATCCTGCCCGCGTCCGAGGTGACGGTGTACGGCAAAGAGAAGCTGTTCGGAGTCGTCTCCGCGCTCTCTCCGCACCTGAACAGGGACAAAAGCGGCAAAGCTCCCGAGTGGAATGACGTTCTCATCGACATCGGATACTCAAAAGAGGCCGCAGAAAAACTTGTAGAGCTCGGCACACCCGTCGGATACGCCTACTCGGGGGATGAACTTCTCAACGGAAGAATCACCGGACGCGGACTCGACGACAAATCCTGCGCCGCCGCACTTATCGCAGCGATAATCTCCACACCCACAGAGGAGCTGACCTGCGATACATACATCACCCTGTCATCCGGAGAGGAAACCGGACGCGGTGGAGTTTCATGCGCGGCGTTCACGATAAAACCCGACTGCGCGCTTGTCTGTGACGTGAATTTTGCCGCCCAGCCCGGTCTGTCAAACGGAGACGGCGCGTCAAAGCTCGAAAGCGGTGTCATGATTTCGATCTCCGCCGCAACTGACAGACGCTTCACCAAGCACATCATAAGCCTCGCCAAGGAAAACAAAATCCCGCATACCACAACAATAGAACCGACCTCGACAGGTACGAACGCCGAATGCATCGCGTATGTGAACGAGGGAGTCCCGGCGGCTGTAATAGGTCTCCCACTCGACGGAATGCACTCATACAACGAGGAGCTGAGCCTGACCGACGCGGAGAGCATGATAAAGCTTGTGCAGACACTCGTCACAAATCCGCTGTATTGAGAGGAGGCAGGAGAAATGAACACAAAAATTACCGCAATCGAACTGCTTGAGAAGCTTTCGCTCGCCTTCGGTCCATCCGGCTGCGAGGACAACGTCGCCGACATAATAAAGGAATTCGCGTCTCCGTATGCCGACGAAATAACGGAAGACAGACTCGGCACGCTTATCGTAAAATACGCAAAACGTGCAGAAAAACAGGAAAACACCGGCCTGAAATGTGACAGGTTAATGTTCTGCGCTCACATGGACGAGGTCGGATTTATGGTAAAATCAATCGACGACGACGGATTTATCAGAATCAAGGCTCTCTCGGGAAATGACCCGACTCTCCTCGCGGGAAGAAATGTTACAGTCGGAAACGAGGAAAAGCAGACCATCGGCTACTTCGGTGTAAAGCCGGTACACTGCGGCGGAGTGGGGGATTTTGACTCAATGTTTGTAGACATCGGCGCGAAAAACAAGGAGGAAGCGGAAAAATACGTCTCCCCGGGTGACTTCGGCGTGTATCGCTCCGATTTTGTAACCTTCGGTGAGGGCGGCAATAAGATAAAAGGAAAGGCGATAGACGACCGCTTCGGCTGTACCGTGCTCTGCATGATTCTGCGTCACCTCAGCGAAAACAATATATCGCTTCCCTTCGACGTTTACTTCGCGTTCACAAGGCGTGAGGAAATCGGTGCATCCGGAGCAAAAACCGCCGCAAATCTCGTCTCCCCGGACCTCGCAATCGTAGTTGAAGCGACCGCGGTGAACGACATAATCGGAGACAAGAACGGTTTCGTCGCGAAGCAGGGCATGGGCGGCTGTGTCTCGATGGCGGACGCGGGAACCGTTTACGACCGTGAGCTGTACAATTTTATTATGAATACGGGCAAAAATCACTCAATACCTGTCCAGTCCAAAAACGGTTTGGCCGGAAGAAACGACTCCGCCGGCATTCAGAAATCCCTCTCAGGTGTAAAGTGCGCCGCAGTTTCAGCCCCCGCGAGATACATCCACACCTCGACAAACGTGATTGACCGGCGCGACATGGACTCTATTATCGGGCTGCTCACCGCCGTTACGGTTGATTTAAAGTAAATTTATTTAATTAAATTTATTTAATAAATAAGCCTTTGCGGTCCCTTTCGAGTGTTTTTGAGCTGAGTATTATGGAAAGCTCTTCGGCGGAGGAGAGAAAAGTGACGCCAAAAACCAAAACGCCTGAAACTGTCATGCCAAATGCCGCATAAAGAGCCGGTGACAAAAAAAGAATCGCTCCGGAGGCTTTATTGAGCAGTGTGTGAAGCGCCGTAAAGCAGTGGAATTTAAAATATCCGACCGAATACGAGACAGTACGGAGCGTGAAAACAGCCGCAGCACACGCCAGAATCCATGCCGGGAATTTAATGTTCGCGATCAATTTCACGATCATGACAGCGACAAAAATCAAAGCGGCGGCACTGTCGAGTCTGGCACCGGCTTCACTGCACTGATTCAATTTTCGGGCTGCAAAACCGTCAAGCCAGTCACTGAGTCCACAGCACAGATAAATGACCCAGAAAGACGGCGAAAAAAGCCTGACAAAAAGTATCAGAGCCGAGAAAAAAATGCGCGAAATCGTAATAATGTTGGCTGCCGTGACATTTCACCTCTGTTTTCATAATTTGTGCTATAAATTTATCACAATCGCGCGAAAAATGCCACTGTTATGTGTTAATATTTGCGCGGAAAATGTTTCTATGATTGTAAAAGGAGTAAAAATATGCTTAATCTTATAAAAAAAGTAATCAGACCCGTATGCGTCCCCGGAAATGAGGGCAAGGTCGCCGACGTAATCGCTGAGGAAATCGCTCCGTACGTTACATCGTGCTCGAGAGACAACATGGGAAACCTCATCGCGTTTGTCGAAGGCTGCGGTGAAAACAAAAAGAAGGTTATGTTCGCCGCGCACATCGACGAAATCGGATTCATCGTCACCCACATCGAGGACAGCGGCTATATTCGCTTCTCCACACTCGGTGGAATCAACATGACCGCCGCCGCATACTCGCAGGTGGAGTTTGAAACCGGCGTCGTCGGAGTTCTCGTACCCGATTCGGGCGCACAGAATCCGCTTAACGCCGACAACTGCTCAGTCGACATCGGTGCGAAGAACAGGCGCGACGCTGAGAGAAGGGTCAGAATCGGCGACACCTTTGCGGTCAAATCGGAAGCCGTAAAGCTCGCTGGTTCGAGGGTTGCCGGCAGACCGATGGACGACAGAATCGGCGCGGTCGTCATGATTGAGGCGATGAAGCGAATCGAAAAGCCGTACAACGACGTGTACTTCTGCTTCACCACGCAGGAGGAGGTCGGCTGCCGCGGCTCAAAAACCGCCTCATACGCAGTGATGCCCGATATCGGAATCGCGCTCGACGTCACGGCAACTGGGGACACGCTCTCCGCAAAACCGATGGAGGTAAAGCTCGGCGGCGGCGCTGCGATCAAGATAAAGGACTCCTCCGTTGTGTGCGACCGCGCTCTTGTTCAGAAAATGCGCTCGGCGGCAGAGGAAAACAAGATAAAGTTCCAGCTCGAGATTCTCACCGGAGGCGGAACAGACACTTCATCAATGCAGCAGACCGGAAAAGGCGCAATTGCAGGCTGCATTTCAATCCCCACACGGTACATACACTCCCCTGTTGAAACGATAGACCTCGGCGACGTTGAGGAGTGCGTCAAGCTCACAGCGGTACTTTGCGGCACAGACTTTTCGGATATCTGCGGCTGAAAAAAATTTTGAAAATAAAATCGAAAAAAATTTAAAAAAGGTATTGACAAGCCGGCGTCTTTATGATATAATAACAACGTCCTCAAGTGAGTGGGTAAAAATCCACAAAACAAGGACGCAAAAGTTGTTAAAATTGCATAAGACGCTGGTGTGGCTCAATGGCAGAGCAGCTGATTTGTAATCAGCAGGTTGTTGGT
>JBJFHS010000249.1:0-2479 GCA_051893885.1 Eubacteriales bacterium | reverse complement strand
TGGGGTAAATTTCGCTCGAAGCCACGTTTTTTATGTAGTCCGCAAAGGGCACGGTGACATTTCTCGCGGGCTCGTCGGGCTTTCCGAGGTGGACGGTGATCGTTTCGGGGATTACGGGTAAGATGGCGTTGTTGTTCACTCCTGACCTCCCTGCATTATTCCTCCCGAGACAGTGCCGTTTCTGTTGCCGATGTCCTCGCGCTGCAAACCGCCCGGCTGCAATGACTGAGTGTCGGGAGTTTCAAAAATTATGTACCTGCCGAAGTCCACTCCCGAGTTCTTTCCGGCATCGGAGAGCGGAATCATATTGAACGGCTGAATCGCGGTGATTCCCGAAAAGACCGGCACACCAACGCCCTCGATCGGGTAGTATCCGTCGTAGGTCACGGTGACATTGTAAACCGAGTACGGCTGAGCGGCGCCCGGTCTCATGCTTTCAACGGCGGGAGGAGCGGGAAGTGTCACGGTGGGAGTGAGTCCGCCCTCATTGGTCCTCAGCGAATACAGCACTTCACCGGCATTTTCCGAGTCCGTTCCGTCGGTGTATTCGCTTATCACGACCAGCGCGTTCTGTATCGGAATAGTGCCGCCGGCTTCGGTCACGCTTATTTTGAGATAGCCTTCGCTTGTGTTATTATTCATGCTTCAACCTTACCTATACGAAATTAACGATAGCTGCTGACTTAATTTTATCGTTCGATAGAGTATATTCACGGAGGGTGAGGTTTGCCACGATATTTATGCAAGCGGTGCTTGAATTCACAAAAATCAAAAAAAAAACTGTCGGAAATTATAAAATAATACAGAAAAACGGGACATTTGCATAATTTGCCAAAAAATGGAATGAGTTTTAGTGAGTTCAAAAAATATTCACAAAAAATCAACAAAACGACCGATTTGATTCAAGTACAGCTTGAATTTTGATTTTTTTGTAAATTCAATTAACGCTTTATTGCATTGCGGAACGGTTTGTGATATGCTGAAAACAGGAAATGAACCACCGCGCGGGATGTTTCTTCGACAGAAAGCTCTATTTGAGAACAAAATTCAATTCATTATTCCGACACAAAAAAGGAGAATATTTATCATGACCGACAGAACAATAATAGGACAGAGAATAGCGGAGCTCAGAAAAAACAAGGGACTTACACAGGCGGAGCTTGCGGATTTGATCGGCGTGAGCCATCAGGCTGTGTCACAGTGGGAGAGAAGTGAGACACTTCCGGACATACTCACAATACCCGCGCTCGCAGAAATTTTCGGTGAATCAATCTCAGCCGTGATGGGAATCGAGGAAATCAAGGGAAACGGAGAAACCGAAGCTGCTGACGCGGTGTCTCCCGAAGAAAATAAAGAAAACGACGAAGACAAAACCGAAGCTGCTGAAGAATGTGAAAAATGCGAAGAATCAGAGCCGGAAAACACCGAAGTAGCATTTGACTGCGTATTTTCAGAGCTTCGCGGAGAAAACGACAACGGAAACTGCAATATCAATTTCGACACAGAATCTCCTCTCCCCAAAACCAAAAAGCAGCTGAATTTCAAAAAGGACGAATACGAGATTGTCATTGTCAGAAACGGCGAAATCTGTACCAGCTTCAAGTCGAACCCCGACAATTTCGTCACGGTAGTTGTATCCGGCAATGTGTATTCGCTCCGCAGCGAGATGAGCGTTACGGTTGAGGGAGATGTTTCGGGTGACGCTCACTCGGGCTTCGGAATGAGTGTAAAAGGCTGCGTCGGAGGAAACGTAAATTCCGGCTTTGACACAAAATGCGGAGACGTGGCTGGCAACGTAAGCGCGGGCTTTGGAGTGAATTGCCGAGATATCGGAGGAAGTGCAAGCGGCGGTTTCGGCGTGCATCCGAGCGGAAAAGCAAACGGCGGAATTAAAAAAGAAAATCACGTTGAGACAAACGGCACTGAAAATAACGATTCCGGTAATACCATGACAATAGATGGGGACTACAGCGGCGATATCAGCGGCGTAGGAACGGTGATAATCCACGGCGACATGGACGGAAACATCTCAGACTGCGACAATGTGACCGTTGAAGGCGATGTGAGCGGCGACATCAGCGCGGGAGGAAATGTTGAAGTGAACGGAGACGCTGAGGGAGACATCACAGCCGGAGGAAATGCTGACATAGGCGGAGATGCTGAAGGAGATGTAAATATCGGAGGACTTGCGACAATCGGAGGAGATGTAGAAGGGGAACTCAACGCAGGAGGATACGCGACAGTCGGCGGGGATATAAACGGAGACGTAAATGCAGGCGGATATATCGAGGTAGGCGGTGAAATAAGCGGAGACGTTTCTTCCGGCGGAAACATAACGGTCGGCGGCGACTTAAACGGAGATTTAACCTCAACCGGCGGTGGAATTGTCCGTATTTCCGGCGACGTAAACGGAGATGTGTCGGGCGATAATGTCACTATTGAGGGAGATTTGAACAAATAAATATTTGCATTTTTCCTG
>JBJFHS010000248.1:0-9777 GCA_051893885.1 Eubacteriales bacterium | reverse complement strand
CGCAGGAAATCTCGTCGTAAAAGTGGCGGAAGTGAGGGTACCGCGCCCAGTCCAACGTTTCGATTAATCTGTACAAAGCCCACACCTCACAGTTTTTATGACTTTTTACATATTATACACTAAACGTGTGCTTTTTACAATAAATCGCGAGAAATTCGGTCGTAAGAAAACAAAATTATTTCGGTCATTTTTTGCCCACGCAATAAGTCCGGCTGAAATTTTTTAAGTCTCACTGAAACCGTTTTAAAGAAACGCTGTCTTGCCAATATTCTGCGCGGCTGATATAATGTAAATACGGAACCGGTTCCGAATTCAGCAGAGCAGTTCCGATTTGTGTGAACTTCTCTATATCAACATGGAGGAAAAAATGAACATAGGAGAAAAAATCAAAAAGCTGCGCCGAAGCCGTGACATGACGCAGGAGGAGCTTGCCGAAAGCCTTAGCGTGTCCGTTTCCGCCGTCTCGCAGTGGGAGTCGGGCAAAACCACACCTGACATTTCCGCGCTTCCCGTGCTTTGCAACCTGTTCGGAGTGACGTCAGACGAGCTGCTGGGGATTGACGTGACGCAGAAGCAGGCTGAAATTGACAGACTCATCATTGAAATCTCGGAAATTTCCCGTATAGGCGACAACAAAGAGGCATACCGGCGTTTCAGGGAGGCGCTGAAGCAGTATCCGGACAGCTACGAGTTGATGTACCAGACAGCCTCAACCGCAGATTGGTTTAAATACGACGAAAGCTTTACAAAAGAAGAACGGGACGCAATGCGCGACGAAAGCATAAGGTTATACGAAAAAATTCTCGACGGATGCACAGATGAGATGATTCGAACAAACACAATCGGCAACCTTTGCGTAAGATATGCGGAAGCCGGAAACCGGGAAAAAGCAGACGAACTTGCAAACTGTCTTCCAATATTGTGCCAGAGCCGCGACTTTGTTCTCGCCAGTATTGCGGAAGGGGAGGACAGAATATATCAGAATCAGTGGCTGAAATTTAACCTTGTGCAGTTTTTATCAAACAGAATGGTGCGCAATTATACGAGAGAAAACGGTGAGATGCTCTACAGCGAGGACGAAATCTGCGCGCTGCACGAAAAACGGATAAAGCTGTTCGAGCTTCTGTATGAAAACGGCGATTACGGCTATTACAACAGCGATATGTGCTGCTCATTCGTCAATATCGCGAGATACCGCGCTAAAAACGGAGATACTGACAACTCTCTCGACGCACTTGAAAAAGCCGCAGAGCACGCTGTTGCCTTCATTGAATTTACAAAAGGCGATATTACTCACACCTCGCTCATCTTCAAGGGCATGGATAATTCCGGCAAAGGCATATGGTTCTCGGGCGAAAAAAACAATGCGGACGATTTGCTCGAAAGCATGACCTTCTCCGACTTCGATTCAGTCAGAAACGAGCCGAGATTTGCCGCAGTTATAGATAAGCTAAAACCATACTCCGGCGGATGGAGATAAAAGAAGAAGCAGCCTGATAGAATTCTCTCGGGCTGCTTTGATTTTTGACTTAATCCGGGTCGAAGTCGAAGGACCTGATTCTCTCGTACTCCTCCTCGGTGATGGGCAGGACTGTGCCGTGCTTGAAGCCGTATGGGAACGAAAACTCCTTGTCGTCGCGCAGGAAAACTCCCGATCTGATGTCGTCCGCAACGAACGGAACATATCCCTGACCCTTGCCGCGCACGCCGTAATAGTCGAGCATCACGCACCAGCGTCCGTCGGATAGCTGATACACTGCGGCGGCTTCATACACACCTAACTGAATCCGCTCCATCTCGGCGTCAAACTCGGGCATTCTCTCGTAAGGTCCCATGAGCTCGTTTGACTTCAGCAGAATGTTGTGGTTTACGCTTCCTCCCGCCTTCAGGAACAAATAATAGACCCCGTCGGACTCGGCTATCGCGGAATCTATGACCTCGCCGTCCTCAAAGCGGAAGAACTCCTTCGGCTCGGTGAAGTGGACGAAATCGCTTGTGCGGGAGTAATAAATCGCCTTCGGGCCGTAGTTGTTGCTCTTATGCGAGGCGGAGAAGTGGATTATGTAGTCGCCGTTTTTTCTGTCGTAGGTGATGTCCGGCGCCCAGCGGCATCCCATCTCACCCTCACCGAACGGTATCAGAGTCTGTTCCGACCAATGCACAAGGTCGTCCGAATACCAGAAGGAGAGGTTCGGACTGCCGTTTGTGGAGATTTCGCCCCATGAGCCCTTGTACTGATTGCGCATACCGTAGGCAAGGCTCAAATCGGTCGCGGCGATGACGAACTTGTTGTCCCCGTATCTCGCTATAGCGCAGTCGCGGACTCCTTTATCCCCGTGAAACGCCCAGAGCACAGGATTTCCGCCGTTTACAGCCTCCCACATGAATCCGTCGCGGCTGAGACCGAAGTAGACCTGCTCGCCGTCCGGGGTGGATTTTTCCTTAAAATGCACGAACAAATAGCGGTTTTTTTCCATTTTTATTTCTCCTGATGCAATTTTTTTATATTATATCACGGCATCGACGGACTTTTCAATAGTTCTGCTGTGGTTAATGAATTTAACTTTTCTGCGATCAGCACAAAAATCAGAAAAAACAATTATAACCGTTCTTTCCCTTGACTTTCCGAAATGTATCGATTAAAATAAAACAAACGAACAACTGAATTTTCTGCACACGGGAGGCGATTGTCATGAAAACAAAAAAACGGAGACCGCCATGCGTGTGTGATTTGAAATAAACTTTTTTTATTCCGACGCATCCGTTCTCCGCGGGTGTGTTTTTTTGTGCAGTTTTAACCCCTTAATTGAAGTAAAGGGAGTGATCGGCATGAAAAGACTTAAAGCGTTTTTCCGCGGAATGGAACAGAACACCGAGACTTATGTATCAATGTACAACGGTTCGCTGAGCTTTGGTTTCGAGCGCCCGCCGTACACTGTTTACGACCCGACTTACTACGACGACAGCGATTTCGGCTACAGAATCGAAGTGCCCGACAAGCTGAGGCAGGACTGCCCTATCGTATTGATAATGATACCGGCGGAAACTCTGCTTGATGACGGCATCATAACAAATGGAGGAATGTTTTTTTTGAAGAGACTTAAATATTATTTCAGACAGATGGAAGAAGGCACCGCCACGTATTCATACAAAATGCCGGGCGGAGACAAAAACGATATTTACGACGGATTTTTATATCAGGTAATTGAAAAGCACGACGGCAGCACGACAGAATTCCCCGAAAAAATCTCCGACTCAACGTACTACGAGGGAGAAAATTCGTACACACTCGAGAAGCCGGATAAGCTGTCGATCGACAAGCCAATCGTAAAAATAAGCATCCCTGTTGACGAAAACCTTCCGGACTTGTGCTCAAAAATCACTTCGGATGAGACGAATGAGCTATCGCGCGAATGTATCGGGGAAATCAAAAACGCGGCTGCCGACTTCTGCCTGAGAGCGTTCCTTCCTTACATCGACGCACTCAACGCAGAGCTGTACAACCGCAGCCGCCCCGACAGCGAAAACGGAAAATTCTACGCATACCGTCCGAAAGGCGAGATACTGACGCGCAGCTGTGCCTATTTTGATTTTTGTCCGCAGCGCGATTACGAATATCTCTCGGGAAACAGCGTTATTCTTCGCGACGATGGGGTGAGCCGGCCGCCGAGGATGTGTCTGTGTCTGCGGATTCGGGTTCAGCTGCCGCGAAAAAAGCTGAAAAAGGCGATGACTATGCTGACTCAGTCACTTCCCGAGGCGGTCGAAGAATTCGCGGCGGAGCTGAACCGAAAAAAGCTCGATGAGACAGTCGCACTCGCGGTAAAGCAGTACGAAATACGACAATTCATCAAAAACAGCAATTACGCCGCATTCATCGCAAACGGAAGCATTCTCCCGCGCGCAAAGGACGGTGTTTCCCCGCTTGAGGGAGCTGTTCCGTTCAAATCGACAGCGGAGGACGAAATAACGGTCTGCGGTGTGAGCGGAATGGGGATAAAGCGCGGCGTCACTGTGATAACGGGCGGCGGTTACTCCGGCAAATCCACGCTGCTCGACGCGATTTCAGCCGGAATCTACAGCCACTGTGCCGGAGACGGACGTGAGCTTGTCATCAGCGACCCGAGTGCAGTCGGAATTGCGGCGGAGGACGGGCGGAGTGTGAAAAAGCTCAACATTTCCCCGTTCATCAAGGAGCTGCCGGCGGGTGACACTTCGTGCGACACATCGTGTTTCTCGACCGCACACGCATCCGGCTCAACCTCGCAGGCGTCAAATATAATGGAGGCAGTCGATATCGGCTCGCGGCTTCTGCTCATCGACGAGGACCGCAGCGCGACAAACTTCATGATACGCGATTCAAAAATGAAAGCTCTCATCCGGCGCGAACCGATAACCCCGTTCACCGACCGTGTGCGCGAGCTCGCTGAAATGGGCATTTCCACCATACTGGTCATCGGCGGAAGCGGTGAATATCTCGGCGTGTGCGACCGCGTCTATCTGATGGATGAATACATGATAAGCGACGTCACCGCCGAAGCCGCAAAAATCTGGCGCGAATCGGACTCAGAGGTGTCAGGCGCACCTGTGGTCAGCTGGAATCAGTCGCGGCGTCTCTCGGGCGGATTCACTTCGTACCCCGATGGAAGCACCACGGAGCGGCTTGAGGTGATCGATCTCGGTATAATCTTCATCGGGGATGAAAAGCTCGATCTTCGCGGGCTGTACAACCTTGTTTCCCCCGAGCAGTTAAGCGGACTTGCGTTCATCATGCGGACTCTGATGCTGCGATTCAAGGGGGATGACATCAAGGAGTCGCTCGACAGGCTTTACGATGAAATTGCAGCCGACGGGGTAAACATTTTATATTCGTCATTTTTCACGACAATGGAACCGTTCATCGACCTGCCGCGAAAAGAGGAGGTTCTCTCCGCGATATCAAGGCTGCGAAAGAGCGAGTATATCATCAGATAAAGTCCTTTATTTTCGCGTCTTCCCGTCTCTCGAAGGATATCATCTCTCCGCAGAGCTTTTCCGCTTCGCTGTCACAGCCGCGACGGGTCAGCTCAGCCTGCTTTTCCTCGAGCTGCTCAAATCCCATTCGCGTGCCCTTCTCTATCATCTCCGCAATATGCGAGTCGGAGGAGTCAAACATCGTATTCACCGCTATTCCGCCGCGCGACATCAGCTTTTTCATCATTTTCTCCTCTTTCGGCTTGACACCGTGCTTCTTCAGCTGATTTTCCGCCTCCCGCGCGTATCCGGCGTAAGCTTCAATCTGACTTGTCACGTTGGAGAGGAGAAATTTGTCCTTTATCATCGGTATGACTGAGGTAAGGTTCTCGCTGCCCATCGTGGCGTTGCGGTACATCTCAGACAGCAGCTCAACAGTCGCGCTTTTTTCGTTCGCTATGTCCTTCATTTTTCATATTTTTCCTTTGATTGAATTTGCGGATGATCTCCGCCGACATAGTATATCCCAAAAAAGAAAAAATATCGCCCGCCGAATCCCTTTCTTTTATGCATCAGTGGATTCACGGGCGACGCCGTTTTATTTTGTGTTTTTTCCGAATTTGAAAATTCTTTTAAGAAACGGAACCGCAAAACGCGGACTTTTCCATATTACGACTTTCATCCCGCACCCTCCGATACTGATTCAAATCTGCCGCTGATCAATCAGCTGATTTTATTACCAGTATATTAAGCCGGTGCGGTTTTTGTTACCGTTTGCTTGTGACAAGAAGCGCCGCGCCTTCGACAGTAATGACCGCGTAGTCCCCTGCCGCTTCGTTGCTGACTGCATACGGACGCTGCCTTACGAGTGTCGCGCGGTTGAGCGGATATTTACAGCCGGTCTCGGTGACTATACACTTATCGAGCGCAAAAATCGAGAAATATCCGCCGTCGGAGTTCACCGTGACCGTTTCGTCGAGTATTACCTGAACCGTGTTCTCGCCGTCTGTCAGTTTGACCCTCACTCCCTGCCTGCGCAAGTCCTCGAGGTAGAACACGTTTGAGATCGAGTGGTCGATTCTTCCGCCGGTTCCGCCTACAATTGTAATATAACGGCAGCCGTTGTCTTTCGCGTATTCGCAGGCGAGCATGGTGTCGGTGACGTCCTTTTCGCACGCGACGCGGAGTATGTTCATCTCGGGAGGAAGTGAATCCCGGTACGAGTCGAAATCGCCCATTGTAATGTCGGGAGTGATTCCGAGCTTTTGTGCGGTCGCGTATCCGCTGTCAGCCGCTATCGTCAGGTCGACGGACTCCGGAAGCATATGCGCAGCCTCCTCCACATTGCAGTAGCCGCCCGTTATCACAAGAGCCGTTTTTATATCGTTCATCGCCTTTTCCATTCCGGCACACTCCTTTGCTCCTCGAATATTCTTACGTAGCTGTCGTGTCTTGAAACAGCTATTTTTCCTTCGTTCATTTTTTTGATTACGGCACATCCGTCCTCGCACAGATGCGTACATTTTGTGTATCTGCACTCGCCTATGCAGTCCGAAAATTCACGGAAGCTGAGGGCGAGCTCGTCATACGGGAAAAAATCAAACCGCGTGAAGTCGAGCATCGAGAACCCGGGCGTGTCCGCAAGCCAGAAAACGCTGCCGCCCGTCTCAATCGGATACAGCTCAACGTGGCGCGTGGTGTGACGCCCTCTCTCCGTCTTTCTGCTTACACTTCCCGTCGTCAGGTGCAAATCCGGAAACAGCGCGGTCATAAGAGTCGACTTACCCGCACCGGATACACCGGCAAATGCTCCGCTGATGTGCTTGTTTGCGCTGTCAGTGCCGTTTTTGTCTGATATATCGTGCGAGATGTCGCTGATATAATCCCCGAGCTTATCGACACCGAACCCGCTTGAGGCGCTTATCAAAAACGTTGCATATCCCGCGGTTTTGTAAATTTCGGACAGCTCCTGCGCTCTCTTTTCGTCGAGGTCGGCTTTATTGATAATTACAACCGTCTCTATTCCGTAGTTTTCCGCGATAACCGTCAGCTTGTCCGCAGTCAGAAGGTCGGGTTCAGGTGAAGCGGCGGGAATTACTGCGAAAAGATAGTTCAGGTTCGCGAGGGCTGGGCGTATCATCAGACTCCGGCGAGGCAGAATTTCGTCTATCACGAAGCTGACGTCTGTCTCGTCCAATTTGTTTTTTTTGCCGTGCCTGCCGCCGTTTTCGCGCCCTGATTCGGGTTTGGAAGTGATTTTTCCGTTGTCCGAAACGCAGTCTTCCGTGACGGATTCAAGCACAACGTCGTCTCCAACGGTGGGAGTGAGCTGTTCATGTCTGAAAACACCTCTCGCACGGCACAGAACTTCATCGCACGAATAGCTTCCGTCCTCGTTCTGTATTCTGACGCCGTACAGTCCGCCTACTCCGCGGGTGATTATTCCATAAATTTTGTCTTTACTCAATTCGCCTACTCCGAATCCTTAAATAGATTTCCGCCGGTCCATGTTCCGAACCAGTCGTCGTCATAGCCCGGATCTTCTGAGTCGTCCTCAGTCTCGTTGTAACCGGCATCCGGCTCTGTTTCCCAGCTGTCTGAAGAATCTTCTCCGCCGTTGTCATCGGTATCCGGCTCGGGAGTGCTTGTCCCGGGCTTGGTTGTTTCAGGTTCGGTTGGCTGATGCTGCATATCCTCCGCCGTCGGGATTGTGGTTCCGTCACCCGAATACGACGCGCCGCCGCTGACCTTGAAATCCACCTCGGAGTACTGCGGAACTTCAAGCCATGCGTTGACGCTCTGTTCCACTACGGAGCCCGCGGTGGAGGTTGACTTAACGTAGGTAACTTTTCCCACCGAGAGGTCGTTTTCCATGAGCTTGATCAGAGCCTGAGCTTCGCTGAGCCCGACGAAATTCGGAACCATTGTCTTTACGGTATCGACTCCCTGGCTGACATAAATTACAACGCTGTCTCCCTCAGCCGCAACGGTTCCGGCCGCCGGTTCGGTCCTTATCACGTGACCGATTTCATAGACGTCGCTTGTAATGTATTCGATCGTCACCCGGAGTCCTTCTTTTCGGAGTTCGGCGTCGACTGTGCGGTAGTCTATAGCGGTGTAGTCCTTCAGCGTTATGGTTTTTTCGCCGAGACTTACCGTAAGCGTGACCTCGCACTTCTGCTTTCCGGGGAGGATTTTGCGTATTTCGTTGGCTTTCGGCTCCTGTGATATTATCTTTCCCTTTTCAATCGTACCGCTGTATTCGTAAATAACATCGGCGAGGGTATATCTTTCGCTTTTTTCAAACCAGTCCGCCAGATCCTCGGAATAGTATCCGTCCGCAAAGGTTTCGACCGGAATTTCGATATAGTTGTTCGAGGTTCCGTTGATGAACAGCCTGTCCACCACATAATATCCCGAAATTCCCGCGGTTATCAGAAAAGCGAGGGTAACGCCCATGATAATCGGGAACATCGAGCGGCTTGTCTTGTGTTTTTTATCTCCGTCTTTCTGTTTTGCCTGCTTGGCTTTGACAGATTTATTGTTTTCCTTGAATATGATTTTCGGATTTTCTCTGAGCTTTAAGAGGTGACCGAGCATTTCCTCCGCGCTCTGATACCTGTCGTCCGGATTTTTTTCCATCGCTTTGAGAATGATCTGCTCCAGACCGACCGGTATGTGCGGATTTATCTCACGCGGCGGAGTCGGGGCATCGTTCACCTGCATGAGTGCTACGGAAACCGGTGTGTCAGCGGTAAACGGGAGTTCCCCCACCGCCATTTCGTACATCATCGCACCGAGTGAATAAAGGTCGCTCCTCGCGTCGATATCACCGCCTGTGACCTGCTCGGGACTGATATAGTAAACCGTGCCTATCGCCTTGTCGGTCATTGTTATCGTCTCGGCGTTGGGCAGCTTTGCTATTCCGAAGTCCATGACCTTGATCACGCCGTTTTTGAGAAGCATAATGTTCTGCGGCTTGATATCGCGGTGGATTATTCCCTTTTTATGTGCGTGGTCGAGAGCGCGGAGAATCTGTGTGGTATAGCTGATGATTTCACGCAGATTCAATACCTCGCGGTGCTCCATGTAGTTCTTCAGGGTTATGCCCTCAACGAACTCCATAACGATATATTTGATGTTTTCGCGCACCGAGACGTCGTAGATATTGACGATGTTCTGATGTGACAGCATCGCGACCGCGCGGGACTCGTTTGTGAATCTCTTTACGCTCTGCTCGTCTCCGGAAATTTCATCCTTCAGAATTTTTACCGCAACAACGCGCCGCATAAGGAGGTCGGTGGCTTTGAAAACTATAGCCATTCCGCCGATGCCTATGACGCGCTCTATCCGATATCTGTTATCAAAGACGAGTCCGACGTATTTTTCGTATAATTCCATCATGGCTCTGCTCCGCGCGATCAGACCGCAAGAAGAACAGCGGTGATGTTGTCGTTTCCGCCGCGTCTGTTAGCTTCGCTTATCAGATTATCGCATACACGTTCTGCGGAGTCTGAATCCTGCGGCGTTCTGACAATGTCGATTATCTCCTCGGGTTCGATCAGATTTGAAAGTCCGTCCGAGCAGAGAAGCGCGTAGCTGCCGTTGGGCATATCGTGCGAGAAAAGGTCGGCACCGACGGTTTTTTCGATTCCGACTGCGCGCGTGATGAGATTTTTATTCTTTGATTTTCTCGCTTCCTCGACTGTCATTTTGCCCTGGTCGATAAAATACTGCACATACGAGTGGTCGTGAGTCACCTGAGTTATTTTTCCGTTGTATATGACGTACATACGGCTGTCACCGACGTTCACGACGTAAGCT
>JBJFHS010000247.1:0-9869 GCA_051893885.1 Eubacteriales bacterium | reverse complement strand
AAAATACTTCGCGGGCGACCGCTTGGGAAAATCGGTATTCGCCAACATCTTAAGAGAGATTGTTATTTCGGCAGTCTCTCTTTTTTTACTTTCAGAATTATTTAATCAATAATCTAAAAAAAGTATTGCAAATGGCCTGAGTATATTGTATATTATAAAAAACAATATATTACCGGAGTGACAAAATGAATAACCAAATATTCCTCAGTAAATTCACTGCAGAAAACGATATGACTGCCTTAGCGTCAGCAGCAGAGTATTTAAAAAATAATCCCGGAACCGAACTTGTAATTGAACCCGGAACATATGACATTACCACACCGGTCGCAAAGAGGACTATGGAAGACACTTTGACTGGTAAATATGGCCCAAATCCCGAAAGCGTAATGTTTGTTCCGGGGTTTGAATATTCAACCGGTTTGTCGTTACGCGGTTTGCGAAATGTCAAAATTAATGCCGCCGGTGCGCTCTTTTTGGTTGA
Source organism: Eubacteriales bacterium (assembly GCA_051893885.1). Lineage (GTDB taxonomy): Bacteria > Bacillota > Clostridia > Oscillospirales > CAG-272 > UMGS1696. The sequence continues at coordinate 9,388 of JBJFHS010000247.1, read as the reverse complement.
CGGCTTTATGGAGCCTGTTGAAATTCGCGGCTGTGAAAACCTGATTTTGTCAGGATTGAAAATTGACCACAAAAGAAAGCCGTACTCTGCCGGAAAAATAACTGAAATCGATAAAGAAAACCGAACAATTATTGTAAAATTCGGCGAAAAATATGCGATAAACGAAAATATGCCGATCCCGCGGTTTGCATTGTTCGACCTCGAGCGAAACCGTTTATACGATTACGGCAATGTTTACCCAGAAAGCTGCCGCATGATTGCTGATCAGACTCTCGAATTCACGCTCAATAACGTCAAAGACGAGTATAAAGGTATGACTGCCGTTTTGTGGCACACGTTTCATTCAAGACCTGCGATTCTAATTGAGGACAGCAGCAATATTAAACTTGAAAATGTTATTATTCACAGTCAGCCCGGAATGGGAATTGTCGCTCATCACAGCAATGATCTTGAATTCAAAGGACTTCAGGTGGTTCCGTCAACCGGAGAGCCTCTTTCAACAAATACCGACGCAACTCATATAACATCCTGCACGGGAACTGTGGTTTATGAAAACTGCGTCTTTGAAGCTCACGGCGACGATGCACTGAATATCCATACATACTACCACACAATCAGGCATAGCAACGGAAACAAATGCGTTATTCACCTCGACGCACCCACGGGAACCCATTCCTCAAGCGCCGATTATTTTGAAAAGGGCGACGTTATCGAACTGACCGACGCAGCTACATTGGAGGTTGTCGATAAATATACCGTTGTCGACAGTTCGGTGATCGATCCGTATGAATCCGAGCTGACACTCGACAGAAATTTGCCCGGCGAAATCGAAAATTTCTTTATTTCAAACGCGTCACGCTGTCCGCATCTTATCTACCGCGGCAATTACTCCAGGAATCACATAGCACGCGGAATTCTCATAAAAACAAAGTCCGCTGTTGTTGAAAATAACACGTTTGTGGATATAGTCGGAACTGCGATTTACGTCGCCGCCGAAAGCGGATGGAGGGAAGGAATTTGTTCCACGGACGAGATAATAATCAGAAATAACCGGATTGTAACCTGCGGAAGAACCTCAAGTGCAAGGCAGTTCGATACGGCGGGAATCTGTGTGACGGTCGACTGCAAAAACAGATGCGCTCAGACACACAAAAAAATCGTTATAGAGGACAACAGCATATACTGTCCGCACTCGCCAAATGCGATTTATGTCTCAAATACACAGACAGCCGAAATACACCGGAATACCGTTGTGTCAGGTGAAAACGGAATAATAACCGAAAATTGCGGAAAATTGTCAGAAGACGACAATATTTTTTGTAAAACCGAGTATATTTATTGACACTGCCTGACGATTGTGCTAAAATAATGCCGATGAAATTTTACTTTCAGGGAGAATTATTATGGCTAAACTTAAAGTAGGAATTATTGGCTGCGGCGGAATCAGCAATATGCACATGGGCGGATATCGCGCTCTCGGAGACAGAGTTGAAGTTGTTGCGGCGTGCGATATTGACGAAAACAAGCTCAAAGCATACGCGGCCCGTTACGGTATTCCGAGAACTTATACGGACTATAACGAGATGATGGCGAAAGAGGAGCTTGACTGTGTGAGTGTATGCACATGGAACGCTGCTCACTGCGGTGCTACCGTTGCAGCTCTCAAGGGCGGTGCAAACGTAATCTGCGAAAAGCCGATGGCGATGAACGCCAAAGAAGCTGAGCTCATGATGAATACCGCAAAGGAACAGGGAAAACTCCTGCAGATCGGTTTTGTAAGACGTTTCGGCAACGATGCTGACGCTATCAGAAAGATGAGCGACGGCGGATTGGTCGGTGATGTCTACTACGCAAAGGCAACATATCTCAGAAGAAACGGCTGCCCCGGCGGATGGTTCGGAGACAAGGCATATTCAGGCGGAGGCCCGCTCATCGACCTCGGCGTTCACGTTATAGATTTGTCGAGATACCTTGCAGGATGCCCGAAGCCGGTTTCAGCCTACGGTGTTACCTTCAAAAACCTCGGATGCAACAGAGCAAACGGCGGTGAAGTGGCGTGGGAGCTCGAAAGCAGCAAGGACGGCTACAAGTACACTGTTGAGGACTTCGCAACTGCCATGGTTCGCTTTGACAACGGATTTACACTTCAGGTCGAGGCAAGCTTTAACCTCAATATCGCACACGACACAGGTACAATCGAGCTGTTCGGAACAAAGGGCGGCGTAAAACTTGACAACAAGCTTGAACTTTACACCGACATGGCGGGAATGTTCATGAATGTTCAGCCGCAGGCAGACGTCGGACTCGACTTCACAGCGATTTTCAACAATGAAATCAGAAGCTTTGTCGACGCATCCGAAGGCAAATGTGAATGCAAAGCACCTGCCGAAGACGGAGTTATCCTCATGAAGATTCTCGACGCTATTTATAAGTCAGCCGAGACAGGCAAGAGCGTTGACATCGAATAAAATATAGACTGAAATATACCCAAAAATACCGTCCCGATGCGCTGTACTTTATTTGCAGCGGTCAGAACGGTATTTTTTTTTTCAATTTATGCTTTTCTGATTGCAAAAGGCGGGAAAATCCTATATAATAGTGTCATGATGCCTTGCCGCCGCTGAAGCCGCATATAAATCCGCGTACATCCGAGGAGCACAGGTCGCCGCCGATAACCCTGTTTTTGTAGATTATCACGTTTACCATCACATCACCATCGTAGTTCGGGTAATTCGTGACGCGGTATGTGTATCTCTTTACCTCCTTGCCGCGGTATTTCGATAGGTCAAGCCCCTGATTGCGCTGCAGCTCGTTGTAGGAGTTCATCACCTTGTCGAACTCTGCGGGAATTTTAATATTCACTTCCTCGAGCGGAGTCTTGTCAACCTCCCAGCCGAACTGCGCTAAAAATGCCACAATGTCGTCGTTGGTTTTGATTTTCGTGTAGTTGTACTTCGCGCTTTCCGCCGCAACCGCCTTTGTCGAAACGGGTGAATATTCCGGAATCGTCAGTATAATTGTGCAGAGAACGGCTACCGACAATGCAATAACACAGAAAAATTTCAGCGTGTTCGCGCGCACCGTATAAATGAACATGACGCCTCCTTCTGGAGTATTTATAGATTTTCTGTTCAAGGATATGTGAGCGGGCGTCGCGATAGAACATTAAATTAACTTTATAAATGTAAAAATAAGAGGCAAAGTATGTTTGAAAAAGTAAGAGAACTCACCGAAAACTGCTCATGCGGAAAAAAACACAGCCTTATGACCGATGAATTCGCCATCTCAGACGACGCGGAGCAGCTCATGTCCGAATATCTCGCAAAAAACGGATATAAAAATCCTGCGGTGATCTGCGACGAAAATACCGCCAGATTCACGGACAGAATTAAAGCGAAAACAGACGTGAAATCCACACTGATCCTCCCGCACGACGCGCACGCCACCGAAATTTTCGCCGCAAAAGCAGAGGATTTCATCAAGGCCGAATCCCCCGACGTGCTCATAGCCTGCGGTTCCGGCTCGATCCACGACATCACGAGGTACGCCGCGCACAGCATGAAACTGCCGTTTGTCTCATATCCCACCGCTGCAAGTGTGGACGGATTTGTCTCGGGAGTCGCCGCAATGACGTGGTATTCGCAGAAGCTGACATTTGAAGCCGTCCCACCGAAAGCTGTGTTCGCATCCCCCGAGGTATTTGTCACCGCGCCCGAGAGACTTACCGCATCCGGTGTCGGAGACGTGCTCGGCAAGTACAATTCGCTGTTCGACTGGAAAATCGCCGAAATTTTCACGGGCGAATACTACTGCACCGAGCTCTCCGCCATCGAATACGAGGCTGCCCAGGAGCTTGTTGAAGCGATAAAGCACCGCGCGGAAATTTCTAAAATCGAATACACTACAAAAGTAATGTACGCCCTGCTCCTGTCGGGAATCGCAATGCAGCTCGCCGGAAATTCACGTCCCGCTTCCGGAGCCGAGCACCATATGTCGCACCTGTGGGAAATGCACCTGATAAACAGCGAGGTCGACGCTCTCCACGGCGAAAAGGTTGCAGTCGGACTTCTTGAGGTGACGAAAACCTATAAAAAAGCCATTGCGGAGGGCATAGACTTCGATAAAATCGAAAAAATTGATTTGAACCGCGTGTTCGACAGAGATAGAATATCGAGCGTTTACGGAAAGCTGACCGACGCAACAATGAAAGAAAACCTGCCCGGCGGAGAGCTGAATTCAAGCAGCCTCGCAAAAATTAAAATCGCCGACCGGGATGAAATAAACCGCCGCATTGCCGAAGCCGCCGATTTGCTTCCGACTGCCGATGAGATGGAAAAGCTCTGCCGTCTTGCATCAGTGCCGACCACGCTTGAGCAGATCGGACTGCCCGGTGGAGAGGAATTCATAAATAAATCGCTTAAATTCGCGCCGTACGTGAGAAACCGCATAACACTTCTCAAAATTCTCTCCGCTGCGGATATAATCTGAAAATGAATACGTTTTCATAAAAATCACGGCGAATTCATTGACAATAAATGAAAAATGTGATATAATGGCAAACGTAATCATCGTTGACAACTGAATAATTTCGCAGTCTGGTTCCGTCCAAATGGATGTACAAGAGGGAAGTTCGGTGAAAATCCGTCGCAACCGTCATTACCGTAATTGAGCCGTATGTAAGAGCTCATAAGTCGGAATACTCGCCAGGCCGCGATGGCACAGCATTTTTGGATATGAAAAGTGCAGCCTTTTTTCCAGCGCCGGAGAAGTCTTTTTTCCGCACTGAAAAGAATAGCTGCGCTTTTTTGCTGTTTTAACAACATAAAAGCGTTTTTTGTTTTTTTATTGAAGGGAAGTGGTATTATCTCCGGCGAAAAATATACACGCGATGACTGCGTTGTCATGCTGCGCGAAAAACAGACTGAGCTTAACGAAACCGGACTGAATCGCTTTCCGCAGCGTTCCGATTTTGCCGAAAGTGAAGTCGTCGCGATAAAAGCTTTTCTTGGACCGTGGCCGCGTGCTCTTGAGGCGGCGGGATTAAAGGAACCGCGCGCGGAGGACAGGCTTCAGAAAAACCGCGAAAAACGTGCCCGGGCTGAAAAAAGACGGCGTCAGGCGAGAAAAGCCGCAGCAAAATTAAAAACAGAACAAGAATCGAGTGAAATATAAATGGAATTTACTGGGGAAACACTTAACAAAATCGTCAGCGCCGTAGAAATGCCTGACAGAGACGCAATGGAAAGAGCCGAAAAACGTCAGGCAGAACTCGCAAAACCTCCGGGCAGCCTCGGAACCCTCGAAAAACTGTCAGTTCAGCTTGCCGGAATCACCGGAAAAGTGAAAAACAGCATTACCAAAAAGGAACTCCTCGTTTTTTGCGCGGATAACGGAGTTGTCGAGGAGGGCGTGGCGTGCGCTCCGCAGTCGGTTACCACGGCGCAGACCATCAACCTGACGCGCGGAAAAACGGGGGCATCGGCAATCGCAAAGGATTTCGGAGTTAAAGTACGTGTGTGCGACGTCGGCGTAAACTCTGATATCCGCGAGACCGCAGTAATCAACCGCAAAATTGCCTACGGAACTCAGAATATAGCAAAAACCGCCGCAATGACGCGCTCACAGGCGATTCAGGCAATTCTGACCGGCGCCGAGCTCGCTGTGACATCCGCAAAAGAGGGCGCAGAAATAGTCGGAATCGGCGAAATGGGCATCGGAAACACAACAACCTCGTCGGCGGTGCTGTCCGTCCTGACCGGCGCGCCGGTTAAAGATGTCACGGGACGCGGCGGCGGAATAACCGATGAAGGCTACATAAAAAAGCTCTCGGTTATCGAAACCGCAATTAAAATCAATAACCCCAACCCGAACGATGCGGTCGACGTGCTATCAAAAGTCGGTGGATTTGATATCGCGGCAATGGCAGGGGCGTTTATCGGAGCAGCACGTATGCGTATTCCCGCTGTAATTGACGGCTTTATATCGGTGGTAGCGGCACTCTGCGCGGTCAAAATCTGCCCCAACGTGCGGTATTACCTCATCCCGTCCCATGCATCGTATGAAATCGGCTACCGCATCGCGATGGAGCAGCTCGGTCTGACACCGCTGTTCGACTTGAAAATGCGGCTCGGTGAGGGAAGCGGATGTCCGATTGCGATGATGATTCTCGACTCTGCCTGCGCCGTGATGAACAACATGGCAACCTTTGCCGAAGCTGCGATAAATGACGATTACCTCGACCCCATCCGCAAAAACGATTCTTTTACAGTGAAGGATAATTAAGGTGCTGATATGAATGTATTAATTTCCGGCGGCTGTAAAAACGGAAAAACAGGCTTCGCACAGGATATCGCTCTGCGTCTCTCGAACGGCGGAAAGAGGTATTATGTCGCGACAATGATACCGTACGACGGTGAGGACCGCGCGAGAATCGAAAATCACATCGCTGACAGAGCGGGAATGGGCTTTGACACACTTGAAATCAGCAGCAATATCGCCTCGTGCATCACGCTCGCGGAAAAAAACGGCACATTTCTCGTCGACAGCATAACCGCATTGCTCCTCAACGAGCTATTTCCCGATTCACACAGCGCGGATGCCGATTTTACCGGTGTTGAGCGGTGCCGCAGAGGCCTGCTTGAGGTGGCTGAGAAAGCAGAAAACGCGGTTTTTGTGACCGACTATATCTACTCCGACGCTATACGATACGACCCGTTCACCGAAAATTACCGCGCCGCGCTTGCATCACTCGACCGTGCGCTTGCCGGGGTATGCGATACCGTAATCGAGCTGTGCGCGGGAAACGTTATTTTCCACAAAGGGGGACTCCAGGAATGAAGAAATATTTCCGCGCCTTCATGATGTGCCTGACAATGTTCTGCGCCATCCCGTGCCCTTACCACAAGTGGGACGATGAGGCGAGACCTCTTATGACCCTGTTTCTGCCGGCTGTCGGCGCATGGATAGGAATTTTGTGGACGCTTGCCGCTTATATCGTTCGCTGGCTCGGACTGCCGGTTTTAGTAGGAGCGGCTATTTTGTGCGCGTATCCGATTCTCGTCACCGGCGGAATGCACATGGACGGATACCTCGACGTTACGGACGCCATGAAATCGTGGCGCGACCTCGACGAACGGCGCAGGATCCTCAAAGACCCGAATGTGGGTTCGTTTGCCGCTATTGCCTGCGCACTTATTGTCATGGCACAGTTTGCGCTTTTCGCGTCAGCCGATGAAGGGGCAAATCTGTTCACGCTGACTTTGATTCCGATTGTGTCACGCTCCGTTGCGGGTCTTTGTATAACGGTGCTTCGTCCGCTGACCACAAGCGAATATGCCGGAAAATATCGAAAAGGTGTAAAAAAATCACATATAATTGTGTATTCGACAGTTTTTGTGTGTGCGGCAGTTCTCGGCTTTGTGCTCCTCGGAAAATACGGCTTTGCTTCTCTCGCAGTAGCAGGGGGATATCTTATTGCGCTTTGCCGTGCGTTCCGTTCGCTTGACGGTATGTCGGGGGACATCTCGGGATACGCTCTTACATTCGGAGAGCTGTGCGGAATCGCGGTTTTTGCACTGATTTAAGGAGGATTATTATGAATTTTATAATAGGCGGCGCATATCAGGGCAAGCTCGACTGCGCTGAAAAGCAATTTTCAATAACGGATGACGAGGTCTTCACCTGCACTGAGGATGGCGGAATCCGTTTCGGCTCGCGCTGCATAAACAAACTCGAGGAATTCACGCTCTGGTGCGTCAGAAACAATGCGGATGCGATTGAAATATTACGCGAACACCGGGATGAATGGCGTGACAGCGTCCTCATCTGCTGCGATATTTTCTGCGGAGTCGTACCAATGGGCGCGGATATGCGTGCATGGCGCGATATGACCGGCAAGCTCTGCGCATACCTTTCTGCCGAAGCCGAAACCGTGATAAGAATGTTTTGCGGACTGCCGCAGAGGTTGAAATGAAGCTGATTTTAATACGCCACGGAAAAACCGAAGCAAACGAAAAGCATCTCTACTGCGGCTCGACTGACGTGTCACTGTCGGAATCCGGAATAAAGGAGCTGCTCGAGCTGAGAGAGACAAAAAATTATCCGTCAGGTGAAAAAATGCACGTCATAAGCAGCGGAATGAAGCGGTGTGAAGAAACTCTCGCGCTTCTTTACGGAGAAATTCCGCACGACACAAATTCGGATTTCAGGGAAATGGACTTCGGAGAATTTGAAATGCGCTCCTATGAGCAGATGAAGAACGATCCGGCATATATTGCGTGGATTTCCGGCGACAACGACGCGAACATTACTCCCAGCGGTGAAAGCGGTGTGATTATGACTTCTCGCGTGATAAGAGGCCTTGATAAACTCCTGAACGACGGAAAAGATACGCTGCTTGTGACCCACGGCGGAGTTATTGCTGCGATTATGGCGCATATTTTCCCCGAAGAAAACAAAAACAGATATCAGTGGCAGCCGTCTGCGGGCGGAGGATACGAAATCGACCTCGACAACAAAACATACAAAGCAATATAAAAAACAGCCTGCGGAGGATTTAAAAAACGTTTCCGCAGGCTTTTTTGCAGCGTGCTCACACAAATCAGAACACACTTTAGTATTCAATTCCCAGCCGGGCCGCGATTCCGCAGTCAAACGGGTGCTTGATTTTTTTCATTTCCGTTACATAATCTGCTTCTTCAATCAGTTCCGGAGCCGGATTGCGCCCTGTAAGCACGATTTCACGCCTTCCGCCCTCTCTGCGCAGAAAATCAAGGAGCTTTTCGTGTTCAATCGCCTCGTACATATACGCCGAAACCGCCTCGTCGAGAACAATCAGATCGTAATTTGTCGACTGCGCGATAATGCTATCCATAATTTCATTGTAGTTATCCTTGATTTGAGCGCGCTGCCCGTCATTCATGGTTTTGAACCGGCCGTAGTGCAGGGTCGGGTGACAGGTGTCAATATTTTCGAGCTTTGCCATAGCGCGGATTTCGGATGAGTCGCCGTTTTTGAAAAACTGAACGAACAATACCTTCATTCCGCTTCCCGCCGCTCTGACAGCCAATCCGCAGGCAGCCGTCGTCTTTCCTTTTCCGTCGCCGCAGTATATGTGAATCATATGCCCTCCTCCAGAATATCGTATATCAGCTTCATGTCAAGAGCCTCGCGCACCGAAGCCGCCAGCTTGTCGTATTGCGCTTCACGATAGGAGTGAACGTCAAAGACGGCGTTTTCGTCAAAATCAATTCCGCGGCGGGCACACAGCGCTTCGATAATAATCTGGGCAATTCCGTTTTCGTCGAAAATTCCGTGGATGTAGCTGCCGTATACGTTTCCTTCCTGTAAAACCGCGGAGTTGCTGCCATTTTGGATACCGCTCTGACCC
>JBJFHS010000246.1:0-9877 GCA_051893885.1 Eubacteriales bacterium | reverse complement strand
GATTTTGTATTTGCCCATGAGCTCGTCCGCTTCATAAACGAAATTCTCGGGATGCAGGTAGAAGGGGTTTGTGATAACGCCGTTTTCGCTTCTTTTTACCCTTTCGACCTGGTCGCACTGCTGCTCAATCGACATATTCTTGTGTATTATGCCGATTCCTCCCTCTCTCGCCATAGCGATAGCCAGAGCGTATTCGGTGACAGTGTCCATTGCCGCGCTCATCAGAGGGATGTTGAGTTCAATTTTCTTGGTAAGATGCGTTTTCAGCGACACCATGTTCGGTGTAACATCGCTTTTCGCGGGAATAAGAAGGACGTCGTCGAATGTGATTCCTTCATATGCAATTTTGTTGACGATAAAATCTTTTGCCATCTCCGTAACCCATACCTTTCTTCATAATTATATAAGTTCTTCCGCGTTTACAAATGAATATTGTATAGATTATAAATTATATGTCGTCTGTTGTCAATTGATAAAAATCACAATATTTCCCCTCTCACACAAATGAATTTTCACCTCATTCAATACCCGTATAAAAAGAACCGCCGGACAGAGGCACAAATTTATGTAAATATATCAAAAAACTCTTGATTTTGACGAGGCATTAAGATATAATAATATCAATAAGCAAAAGTATTGCCGTACGCCTATAAGCTGCGGCTCTGATTATACAACGTTATTTATTCGGAGGTAAAAACATGGCATTACCGGTAGCTGTTCAGATTTATTCGGTAAGAGACAGCGCTGAGGCGGATCTCGCTTCAACACTTCGCAAAATAAAGGACATGGGTTACGACGGAGTTGAGTTCGCAGGGCTCTACGGCCACTCCGCGGATTACGTAAAGGGACTTATCGACGCGATAGGCCTCGTTCCGGTTTCGGCTCACGTTCCGCTCAATGAAATGCTCGACGCTCCCGACGCAACCTTTGAAGCCTACGCAAAAATCGGCTGCAAATTCGTCGCAGTGCCTTACGTGACCGAGGAACGCCGCCCCGGAGCAGAGGATTTCTTCAAAACAATCGAGCAGATAGCCGAGCTCGGAAAAACCGCGAAGAAATACAGAATCACACTCCTCTATCACAACCACGACTTTGAGTTCAGAAAGGTCGACGGCGAATACGGCCTCGATATCCTCTATTCAAAAGTCCCCGCGGAATATCTCCAGACCGAACTCGACACCTGCTGGGTCAACATCGGCGGCGAAAATCCGGCTGAATACATAATCAAATACACAGACCGCGCACCCGTCGTTCACCTCAAGGACTTCAACATCGAAGGCAAGCTCCCGAAGCACCTCTACGCACTCATCGGAATGAACGACGAAGCGGATGACGACGAGCCCTCCTCGTTTGAATTCCGCCCCGTAGGACACGGTATGCAGGATATGCCCGCAATTCTCGACGCATCGGTAAAAGCAGGCGCATCTTGGGTAGTTGTCGAGCAGGATGAGCCGTCAATGGGTCTGTCGAGAATGGACTCCATCAGGGCGAGCCGCGAATACCTCCGTTCAATCGGCTGGTAATTACATATAAAACCGAAATCAGACAGCCGCTCAAAACGGCTTTAGATGATAACGAAATTAATTTAAGAAAGGCGGACAAAATTATGTCAGACGCAGTTCTCAGCCAGTTCAAACAGGCTGCAGCAGAAGAAAAAACAGAGCATACCGGCAAAAAATTAAAGGTCGGTATCATCGGTACAGGTTGGATCGCAGAATCACACATCCAGAGCTACAAAATTCAGGATGACGTTGAAATCGTAGCGGCAGCAGACCTCATCCCCGGAAAAGCCGAAAAGTTCATGAAGCGCTTCGGCGTTGAAGGTGTCAGATTCTATCCCTCCCACAAGGAAATGATAGACAACGAGGAACTCGACGCGGTTTCCGTCTGCACCTACAACACACAGCACGCAGCACCCACAATCTACGCTCTCGAGCACGGTATTCCGGTACTTCTCGAAAAGCCCTTCTCCGTAACTCTCGAGGAGGCTGAAGCGGTCTGCAGAGCTGAAAAAGCAAGCGGCAAGTTCGTTTCCGTCGGCTTCCAGCCCAGATTCGACGCCAATATGCAGATGATCAAGAAGATCGTAGACTCCGGCGTTCTCGGCAAGATCTACTACATCCAGACCGGCGGCGGACGCAGAAGAGGTATCCCGGGCTCTACATTCATCGAGAAATCCACAGGCGGTATCGGCGCTCTCGGCGACATCGGCTGCTACTCCCTCGACATGGTGCTCAACGCAATCGGATATCCGAAGCCGCTGACAGTATCCGGCTACACCTCCGACTTCTTCGGAACAAACCCGAAGTACAACGGCGCAGATGCAGCCCGCTTCTCCGTTGACGACTTTGCCGCAGCGTTCATCCGTCTCGAAGGCGGCATCATCCTCGACTTCAGAATCGCTTGGGCTATGCACGTCAACACCCCCGGCGACACCATCATCTTCGGTACAGAAGGCGCGCTCCGCATTCCTTCGACAGACTGCTGGAACGGCTCGGTAGGCGGACCCATGACTCTCTACCACGATGTTTGCGGCGCACAGACCGAAACCGTTATCCCGATTCTCCAGAACGTCGGCAAAGGCGGACTCTTCGACAAAAAGATTCGCTCCTTCCTCGACGCCGTCAAGACAAACGGTCCCGCACCCGTACCCACATCTCAGATTCTCTACAACCAGGCTATCATCGACGGTATCAACCGCTCCGCTGCCTGCGGTCATGAGGTCGAAATCGAATTCCACGAGATTTAAGTCACATAAATCCATATTTTCGGGAAGATGCTCATTCGCGGGTATCTTCCCTTTTTACTGGATAGACGGCGAGTGGGACTATATCACATTAACCAAAAACAAGAGGGTGTTTTCATGCTGTATTTTTCAAACGATTACTCGGAGGGAGCGCATCCGAAAATTCTTGAGAATCTTGTAAAGACAAATTTTGTCTCACAGGTCGGCTACGGCGAGGACTCGTTCTGCCTATCCGCTGCCGAAAAAATCAGGAATGCGTGCCGCTGCCCGGATGCCGGAGTGAGGTTTCTCGTCGGCGGAACACAGACAAATCAAATCATAATCGACACGCTGTGCGAAAGCTGGGAGGGAGTCGTCTCGGCGGTAACTGGACACGTCAACTCACACGAAGCCGGGGCGATCGAGTACACCGGCCACAAGGTCATCCCGCTCCCGCATCACAACGGAAAAATCGACTCCGGCGAGCTGAAATCGTATCTGTCGGATTTCTTCGCCGACGGCAATAACGAGCACATGGTACGGCCCGGTGCGGTCTATATCTCCCATCCGACGGAATACGGAACTTTATACACAAAAAATGAATTATCTTCCATTTCTTCGGTCTGCCGCGAGTTCGGTATTCCGCTGTATCTCGACGGCGCACGGCTCGGTTACGCACTTGCCTCCGACGAAAACGACCTCACCCTGCCGGATATCGCCGATCTGTGCGACGTTTTCTACATAGGCGGAACAAAGGTCGGCGCGCTTTGCGGTGAGGCCGTAGTGTTCACGAAAAACAACACGCCGCGTCACTTCACCTCGATAATCAAGCAGCACGGCGCACTTTTAGCCAAGGGAAGGCTTCTCGGAGTTCAGTTTGACACGCTTTTCACGGACGATTTGTACACCGAAATCAGCAGAAACGCGATAAAAACCGCCGCCAGGCTAAAATCCGCGCTGAAAGAAAAGGGATACGATTTCTTCATTGACTCGCCGACGAACCAGATTTTCGTAATCATGGACAACGATAAACTGAAAAAGCTCGCGGGAAAAGTTGTCTTCAGCACATGGGAAAAATTCGACGAAAGCCGCACCGTAATCCGATTCGCCACAAGCTGGGCCACAACCGAAGACAGCGTGAACGAGCTCATAAGTCTTTTATAATGTATATTTATTCACACAGGAGTAGAATATGTGGGTAGTTCTAGCGGTGTTGTCCGCGTTTTTTGCGGGCGTAACATCAATTTTGGCTAAGTGCGGAATACGAAAAACCGACTCCAACACAGCCACAGCAATACGGACAATTGTAGTATTAATCTTCGCTTGGGTCATGGTATTTATCGTTGGCTCGCAGGGCGAAATAACGTCGATTCAGCCGAAATCACTTGTGTTCCTGCTTCTTTCGGGAGTGGCAACCGGCGCGTCGTGGCTGTGTTATTTCCGCGCGCTCCAGCTCGGAGACATAAACAAAGTCGTTCCGATAGACAAGTCAAGCACGGTTCTGACGATAATTTTGGCGTTTATAATCCTCCACGAGGAGATCTCCCTGCTCAAAGGAATCGCGCTCCTTCTAATCGCTGCGGGAACCTTCATGATGATCCAGAAAAAGGACTCAACCGGCACAAAAAGCAAATTATGGCTGGTCTATGCCCTGCTGTCCGCGGTTTTCGCCTCTCTGACCTCAATCCTCGGCAAAATCGGAATCGAGGGCGTTGAGTCAAACCTCGGAACCGCAATCCGCACGGGAGTGGTGCTTGTCATGGCGTGGGCGATGGTCTTCATCACGAAAAAGCAGAGCTCGATCAAAGACATATCGAAATCGGAGCTCGGATTCATCTGCCTCTCGGGTCTCGCAACCGGCGCGTCGTGGCTGTGCTACTACAGAGCTTTGCAGGACGGCCCGGCGAGCGCGGTGGTTCCCATCGACAAGCTGAGCATTCTCGTGACGGTTGCGTTTTCCTACATCGTTTTCAAAGAAAAGCTGAGCATAAAATCCTCAATCGGTCTTGTGCTGATTGTAGCGGGAACGCTTTTGATGATTGTCTGAAAGGCAAAACTGTGTTCTTGTAATGAACATAATGAGTTCGTCATTGACAAGAACTTCAGAAATGGAATACCTTGATTCAAAAACTTAACAATAAATAATACTGACTCACGTCGTTTGAAGCAATCAAACGATTCAGTATGCTGCGGAACTGCAAATTTCTTTGTTCCACATCATACACGCGAGTCAGTATTTTTTATATTATTAAGTTACGATATCAAGGTGTTCTTTTTTGAAGTTCTTGCCGATGACGAAGCATTATGTTCATTTCAAGAAGCGTCCGCGTCCCCCATCACTCCGCCATATGGTATTTTTCTGCCTGTAGACGGAACATTTCGGCGTATTTGCCGTTCATTTTCATCAGTTCATCGTGCGAGCCTGACTCAATCATTCTGCCGTTGTCAAACATCAGAATTCTGTCCGCCATTCGCGTGGTGGAGAGCCTGTGGCTGATGAAAACGACCGTCTTGTCCTGCGCGTATTCGAGGATCGTGTGGTTCAGCTCATATTCGGCTGAGGGGTCGAGCGCGGACGACGGCTCATCCATGATGATAAGCTCGTACGGGCGGGCGAAAATCCGGGCTATCGCGACCTTCTGCGCTTCTCCTCCCGAGAGGTTGACGCCGTCGTCGTAAAATTCCTTCGTCAGCTCGGTGTCCATGCCCTTTTCCAGCGAGCCGAGCTTGTCCCCGAACGTCGATTTCGTCAGTGCATCCGTTACGGTGTCTCGCATTTCGGGTGTGCATTCCCCTCCGATGACGTTTTCCGCAATCGTCGCCGCGAAAATCTTGTAGTCCTGGAACACGGTGCCGATTTTCTCCCTGATCGACGGAATGTCGTAATCCTTCAGATTTTTACCGTTGTAGAGCACTTCTCCATCAGTCGGGTCGTACAGTCGCATCAGCAGCTTCGTCAGCGTTGTTTTTCCCGCGCCGTTGTAGCCGACGATTGCCACCTTTTCGCCCTGCTTTATCTTCAGACTTACGTTGTCGAGTGACTTGTGAACCTCACCGTCGGATTTTTCAACGGAATTGTACGAGAACGTCACGTTTTTCAGCTCAATCTCACGCAGCGGCTCGGCTTTTTTCTCACCGCTCACAATCGTAGGCTTGTACGACATGAACTTTACGTACTTGCTGATGTACTGCGCGTTGTCGGGCATACGGATGAACTGCTGCGCCAGGTCGTACATATTCCAGTTGAGAGTCCAGATAACGTTGATTCCAGCGACGAATCCGCCCAGCTGAGCCGTTCCGCCGTACAGCTTGAAAAGGAGCATCACAACCGGAATTCCGCGCGCCAATATCTGAATAGTGTTCGACAGCACATCCATGCCGTACAGCTTTTTGCCCGCTTTCACGTTTTCTTCAACGATTCCGCTCACACCCTCCGAGTACATCGCCTTGAGATTTTCGCCGGCTGAGCCGATTCTGAGCTCCTTCGCGTAGTCCGAGAGGTGGTAAACGCGGTTGATGTAGGAATTTTTGCGGTGGTACGGCTTTGTGCGCTCGTTCCGCTTGAAGTAGATTTTGTCGTTCGCCCACCATATTGCGGCATTTCCGATGCATCCGATGAAGAGTATTATTCCGACGACAACATCGACCTGCGCCATGAGGGTGACGAGAGTCGAGATTGTGATGAGATATGTTATGATTCTCGTCGTATCGTCGAGCACCTGAACCGCGCGGTTTTTCGACTCGTCCATCGCCCAGACATAGTCGTTGTAGAATTTCGGGTCGTCGTAGCACGCCAGATCCATCTTCTGCGCCTGCTCAAACAGCTCGCTGTGCATCAGATGCTGGAGCTTTTTGTCGGTGACAGTCTGATAATACTGGTAATACCATGCCCAGAACAGGCTTATCGCGGTGTTCACCACAAAAATCAGCACAATATATGCCGCGGCTTTTCCAAAGGTGGCGTCGGGCTTGTCAAGCAAGTTGAACAGCCTGTATGTAAAAATCGTTTCGATTGAATTCGATATACCGCCGATAATACCGCTGACAATCATAAACACAATGTACTGCGGAGTCATCTGCGCGATTTTTTTCAGCATCAGGAAGTTGTATTTCAGAACCTGACTGAGAGGCATTTTTTCCTTTTTATCCTTTTTGGTTTTCTTTTCCTTTTCAGCCTTCATTTCCCTTCACCCCGCTTTCAGTGCTAAAATCAGTGTCGGCATAGTTTTCCGCCTGCATTCTGAACATTTCCGCGTATTTGCCACCCAGCTTCATTAGCTCGGCGTGAGTTCCGCTTTCGACAATTTCTCCGCCGTCCATCAGGAAAATCCGGTCGGCTAAAACTGCGGAGGACAGGCGGTGCGAGATAAAGATGAGCGTCCTGTTTTCGCACGCCTTGAGCATATTTTTGAACATATTGTATTCCGCAATCGGGTCGAGGGCTGACGACGGCTCATCGAGTATTACAAACGGCGAATCGTTGGTGAACGCGCGTGCGAGAGTTACCTTCTGGCTCTCACCGACTGACAGCACCGCTCCCTCGTCGTCGAATTCACGGGTCAGGGTGGTGTTGATTCCGTTTTTCAGCGTCATGACCTTGTCGTAAGCACCGCTTTTCTTCAGAGCCTCAGTCACAAGCTCCTCGTCCCCATCACCAAGCGGTCTGAGCAGCACGTTTTCGGCGACTGACAGCGAGAAAATTTTGAAGTCCTGAAAAACCACGGTGAAGGCGTCGCGGTACGATGAGCTGCCGTAGTCCTTTATATTTTTGCCGTTCAGTGTTATCTCACCCGAGGTCGGCTCGTACAGGTGGAGAAGCAGCTTTACAAGTGTAGTTTTACCTGAGCCGTTGTGACCCACGAGCGCGATTTTTTCACCCTTATGTATACTGAGACTGAGGTTTTTCAGCGTGTCGCTCTCTGCGCCGAAGTATCTGAACGACACATTTCTGACCTCAAGCTCACCCGCACCGGCTTTTTCACCGTCCTCGTGCTTTTTGATTTTCGGCTCGTATTCGAGGAAGTATCGGTAGTCCTCGAGGTAAAGTGCGTGCTGCTTGTAGTCGTTGACGGTGCTGACAAAACGCATTATCTGGTAAGAAATACTGCCGATTGTGTTGAACACCACAAGACAGTCGCCTATCATCATGGTTCGCGAGACAAAAGTTCTGAACGCGGCGTAGATCATAGCGGCGGTCGAGGTAAAATTAGCACCCATGTTCGCGAAAACCTGCGCTATTGTGGTCTTGAAGCCGTATCTGCGCCACAGAGCGATATAATCATTGAGCGCGCCGGCGTAGATTTTGTTAAGCAGAGTTGGCATACGGCTCAGTCGCATCTCTTTGGCGTATTCACCGAGGTAGTTCACCCTCTGAACGTAGCCCTCACGCCTGTCGAGCTTGCGTCTTTCGTCGTCGCGTTCCTTCTGAATTTTATCGCGCTTTGTCCTGACAAATCCGAAAATAAGCGGAATCACCGCGAAAACGGCGAAAAACGGGTCGATGTACAATAGCATCGCGCTGGTTGAGAAGAAGCTGACGATGCACCAGATGAGGTTGTCGGTGGTGTAGACGACGTCCATGCACTTGCCGTACGCGTTGTCCATCGCCTTGACGTATTTGTCGTAAAATTCGGGGTTCTCGTAGCACTCGAGCTCGACCTGTTCAGCCTTTTTGAACATCTCGGTCTCGATTTTTTCAACGATTTTCTGATTGTACCGCGGGTAGATTATCTGCGGCAGTATCATGACGAGGTTGTCCCAGATGTATTCCGCTATCAGAAGGACCGCCAGCATTCCGATGACCTCCGACGCACTTCTGCCGAGCTCATATCGGTTGACAATCTCGCGCAGCAGCCATGTGTTCGCAAGGAAGCTGATTATCGCGTTTCCGACCGACCACAGAAAATAAGTCGGAAGGTATGACGGCGCGACCTTGTGAATTGTTTTCAGCGCGTAGAAGTTGTTTGAGGCTGCCCTTCTGAGGGACAAGGCGTATTTGTCTTTTTTCTTTTTCTCTTTCTTTTCCTTTTTATCCTTTTTAAGGTTCTTTTTCTCCTCTGTTTTCAAAATATCCTCCGGTGTGGTTCATAAAAGAGCGGACAGGCATAAATAAATCTCCTCCTTTTTTATTCCGTGTAGGCTGATTCCTGTTAAGCAGCGCGCGGTGAATTCGCTGAAACCTCTGACAGCAAAAAATGCACCCACCCGGATGCACTTCACGAGAGACCGGAATGCCCCGGTGAATGTATAAAATTGTCGTTTTCAGTCTCAGCCTTGTTCATTATACTACTCCGCATATATCATGTCAATAGTTTTCGGGGAATTTTATTGCAAATCTTTTAATATATCTATCTTTTTATATTAATCAGTCCGAATTAAATTTAACAATTTTTTGTATATTTTATATTCGGCACAATTTTTCCGCATCCGCATATAATAATTTTATCAGTTTTCAACCAAACAAAAAGCCCGGGAGTTTTGTACCCGAGCAATTCATTGTTATTCGTATAATTTTATGGCGCATCCACGGCAGACTTTTTCGGTCAGATCCACGCCGGCAGGTTCGGATATAAGCACCGCCGTGTTTTCGCCTTCGGTAACATACTGCGTGATGTCGAGCTCGTACGGTCTGAAAACGAGCTTACCCGCATCGCTTCCGTTGATTCTGACGCCGACAACACCCGAGACCTCCTCCGCCGATAGCACGACCTTTTCGGTGGTTTTCCGCACAGTAAAGCTGAATTCGCCGCCGGAATGTGCCGAAAGCTCGGTCAGACGGTATTTTTTGTCCGCCTCTTTTTTCAGCCTTGGGAGTGAGTCGGGGTCAAAGCCTATGACAGCTGCGGTGTGGGATGGGATATTCAGCGCGTATTCAAATCCCCTGTCTGTAAGCTCCGCAGTTACTGGCTCGGTCTTGCCGGTGAATGGGTCGAATTTTTCCGCCGCACAGCCGGTGTCGGTCACAAAACGCCCGCTGACAGCCTCGTCCCCCTCGTTCACCATGACAAAGAACGGGCAGCCGCTTTTCGTGAGGTGTGAAAAACGTATGCTTCCGCGGCGGTGGTCATCAGCCCTGTCAGGGACAAAATACGACTTTCGCCTGACGTGCTTTTCGACGAATGAGACAAAATCGTTTCCTCGGTACAGATATCC
>JBJFHS010000245.1:0-2501 GCA_051893885.1 Eubacteriales bacterium | reverse complement strand
ATATTTGCCTGTGATGCGGCAGTCGGGCTGTCCTTGTGCAGTTTTTCGAGCAATTCGCGGTCATCCTTATGGTATGCGCTGTCCTTCAGGTATTTCAGCCGTATGACATATTTGCGCTTGAGCTTTCGGGAATAGAAAAGGAAATAAAGCATGAACCCCGCAATCGGCAGAATCATCACAAACAAAAGCCACGGAACCTTATAGTCGGGATTGTCGTCCGAGGCAATTATATTGATCACGCAGGCGATTTCCGTGAGCCAGCACAGGACATAAAAATACGGCACACAGCAGCAGAGAGCGACCATGATCCCCAGAATCGCCGCCACTTCAAACACTGTGATAAGTATGGCGAGGATATATCGGAACGGAATGTAGTTATACTCCCGTTCAACTTCTTTTTCATTCACACGATACCGCAATATTCGTTTCATACCGAACCCCACTGAAATGCCGAAAAAACGGGACGGAGTTTAACCGCCTCGCTTCTCAGCCTTTTTTCTTCTTCAGCAATCGAAATCGAAGAGGAATTATTTATCCCCTTTGTCTCCGGCAAGTCTTTTTCTGGCGTCCTCAACACTCTCGCCTTCCCTGGCAAAAACCTTTTCGATGATCTTATCGTTTACCCTGTTGAACCCATCAACGGCGCCTTCTTCAATTTTTTTGTAGCCTCCGACGACGCCGTTCTCAATTTTTTTGTAGCCCTCGACTACCTTTTCCGCTATCTTTTCATTTACATCCGCGAATTTTGGCATTGCAATAATCTCCCTTTCTTTATTTTGTGAGATAATTATACTTTTCCGTTGTTTTTGAGATTTTTAAGAAATGTTTGAATAGTATTAAATCAAAAAATTCCGCCGGGCAGGGTTATGTCTTCTGACCCCGCATCCGGGCGGAGCTTTTTGGATTTTTATAAAAAACACCATAGATTTATTACAAAAAGTTGCATTTTACGCGTTGCATTTCAGGACTATATTTGGTATAATGTTTTATTGAAGCGTATAGATTTGCCGACTGCGCTTTACAAAACCATTTTTTATGTAATTTATGAGTAAAATCAAAGCTGTATTTCAAAAGTATTTCGGAGAAAATCCAGTCGAAGACGAGTTTAAAATAAAGTTCACAAACAAAGCCCTCGCCGCGCTCATACTCCCCCTCATCGCGGAGCAGTTTCTCGGTATGTTCATGGGGCTTGCCGACACCATGATGGTATCCTCCATCGGAGATGCCGCGGTTTCCGGAGTTTCACTTGTCGACATGATTTTCGTTTTGTTCTTCAACGTCTTTTCCGCGCTGGCTACGGGCGGTGCAGTCGTTGCAAGCCGCGCTTACGGTGAGGGAAACACCGACAAAGCGAGACGAAGCGCCTCATGCCTTATAATAATCGCCGCTTTTTCCTCCATCGCGCTGATGGCGGCAGTATATATCTTCGACGAGGGACTCTTGCGCCTGCTCTACGGCACAATCGAGGACGACGTCATGGCCGCTTCTCTGACTTACATGAGGCTGACACTTGTATCATTCCCCGCCGTCGCTCTCTACAATGCAGCCGCAGCTCTATTCCGCTCCGTAGGCAACTCAAAAATCTCAATGCTCACGCAGACCGCCGTAAATGTGCTCAACCTCGCCGGAAACGCGCTTTTCATCTACGTTTTCAAATGGGGAATCGCGGGAGCGGCAATTGCTACTCTCATCGGACGTCTCGCGGCTGCGGTTTATCTTCTCATAAGGCTGTCCGACGAAAAGAACACTATATTTGTAAAATACGGCAGGATGCTGCGCGAAAAGCCCGACGTCTCACTTATGAAAAGCATACTCTCCGTGGGTCTTCCCGGAAGTCTTGAGAGCGGCACGTTCCAGCTCGGCAGGATTCTGGTTCTCTCAATCATCTCGACCTTCGGAACGGCGCAGATCACCGCAAACGCCATAGCCGGCAACATCGATTCCTGCGGAGTTCTCTCGGGTTTCGCATTCAACTTAGGAATTGTAACCGTCGTCGGTCAGTGTGTCGGAGCCGGAGACTGGCGCGCGGTGAAGTATTACACCTCAAAGCTGCTGCGTCTCTCGATTCTGACCTGCGCCGCAATCAACGCACTTCTCTTTGCGATACTGCCGGTTCTGCTCTCGTTTTACTCCGTCTCCGATGAAGCGCGGGAGCTGGCCGTCATACTTATAATAATCCACAACACCTGCTCAATCGCGATGTGGACGCACTCCTTCGTTCTGCCAAACGCAATGAAGGCTGCGGGAGACGCGAAGTACGTCATGATTGTTGCGGTACTTTCGATGTTCATTTTCCGCGTGGGACTTTCGTACATACTCGGAATAAACTTCGGTATGGGTGCGATCGGTGTGTGGATTTCGATGCTCATCGACTGGGCTGCGCGAATCACCTGCTTCTCCATACGCTGGAATCACAGCATGAAAAAACGCCTGACAACATACAAGCAAAACGCTTGATATAAATTAAATACTTTTTAAACCGGAAAGGAAAAAACTATCAT